>DRKE01000468.1 GCA_011051925.1 Deltaproteobacteria bacterium | reverse complement strand
CTCGACCGGATACTGGAACGCGAGGAAGATGCCCTCCCGGGCCCGGATCTCCGGCGGCATCTCGAGCAGGTCCTCTCCCTTGTAGAGGATTTCGCCCCGGGTGACCTCGTATCCCGGCTTGCCGACCAGGACATTCGACAGGGTGCTCTTGCCGGAACCATTCGGTCCCATCACGGCATGGACCTCGCCGGCGCGGATCTCGAGATCGATGCCCTTGAGGATCTCGGAATCGTCGACGGCGACATGGAGGTTCCGGATGCTGAGAAGCGGGGGTTCGGACATGACGGGCTTCCTTCGACTCATCCGACGGCGCCTTCGAGGCTGACGGTGAGCAGGTTCTGGGCTTCGACGGCGAATTCCATGGGCAGCTCCCGAAGGACCTCCTTGCAGAAGCCGTTCACGATCATCGAGATCGCGTCTTCCTCGCTCATGCCGCGCTGGCGGCAGAAGAAGAGCTGATCGTCGCTGATCTTCGACGTCGTCGCTTCGTGCTCGACGGTCGATGACGAATTGTGGACCTCGAGGTAGGGGAAGGTATGAGCGCCGCATCGGTCGCCCATCAGGAGCGAATCGCACTGGCTGTAGTTGCGCGCGCCGACGGCCCGGGAGCCGATTTTCACGAGTCCGCGATAGCTCTGTTCCGCCCGTCCCGCACTGATCCCCTTCGAGATGATCGTGCTCTTCGTGTTCGCGCCGATGTGGATCATCTTCGTTCCGGTATCCGCCTGCTGGCGATGATGGGTCATGGCGACGGAATAGAATTCGCCGACGGACTCGTCTCCGATCAACAGGCACGACGGATATTTCCAGGTGATCGCCGAGCCCGTTTCGACCTGTGTCCACGAGATCTTCGAACGGTATCCGCGGCAGGCGCCGCGCTTGGTCACGAAGTTGTAGATGCCGCCCACGCCTTCTTCATCGCCGGGATACCAGTTCTGGACCGTCGAGTACTTGATCTCGGCACGATCGAGGGCCACGAGTTCCACGACGGCCGCATGCAGCTGGTTCTCGTCCCGCTGCGGGGCCGTGCAGCCTTCGAGATAGCTGACGTAGGAACCTTCGTCCGCGACGAGCAGGGTCCGTTCGAATTGTCCCGTCCCCGCCGCGTTGATCCGGAAGTAGGTCGAGAGCTCCATCGGACAGCGGACACCCTTCGGAATGTAGGCGAAGGAGCCGTCGCTGAAGACGGCGGCGTTCAGGCAGGCATAGAAGTTGTCGCTGTAGGGAACGACGCTGCCGAGATACTTGCGGACCAGATCGGGATGTTCCTTCACGGCTTCGGAGAACGAGCAGAAGATGATGCCCTGTTTCTCGAGTTCGGCCTTGAACGTCGTCGCGACCGAGACGCTGTCGAAGACGGCGTCGACGGCGATGCCGTGCAGGCGCTTCTGTTCGAGCAGCGAGATCCCGAGCTTCTCGTAGGTCGAGAGCAGCTCCGGGTCGAGTTCGTCGAGGCTCTCGATCTTCTTCTGCTGCTTGGGGGCCGAGTAGTAGACGATCTCGTCGAAGGCGATCTTCGGATGGTGGATCTTGGCCCAGGTCGGGCCCGCGTCGTCCTCTTCGAGCATCGCGCGAAAGCGCCGGAAGGCCTTGAGGCGGTACTCGAGAAGCCATTCGGGCTCTTCCTTCTTCCTGGAGATCAGCCGCACGACCTCCTCGGAAAGGCCCGGCTCGGCGCGGTCCTCCTCGATGTCGGTCACGAAGCCGTACTTGTATTCCTGGTTCGCGAGTTCCTCGAGTTCCGGGTTGGCCCGGGCTGCGGCCGAGGTCGGGGCTTCCTGCGTCATTTGGTTTCGTTCCATGCTTCGCGATCGGTCGTCGCGCCGGCTTCGAGTCCGAATCTTCCGGTCGTTTCGATCTGGAGGAGTTCCCGGGCCGACGCGAAGGCGGGGCTCGGGCCTCCAGCGACGAGATCCGCCAATGTGACGTCCGCCAGCGCGCGTTCCACGACCCGGCTGATCAGCTGCCAGGGCTCGCGCACGGCGCACATCGTCTCGTGTTCGCAGAGCGCCGGGCCGATCGCGCAATCGGTCAGGGCGACGGGCCCTTCGAGGACCCGGATCATCTCGGAGACCGTCAGATCCTCGGGAGGGCGCGCCAGCCGATAGCCGCCTTTCGCGCCGCGCTGGGAAACGAGCAGTCCCTCACGCGCCAGCGCCTTGAGGATCTTGCTGACCATGGGAACGGGAAGGTCGGAACAACGCGCGAGTTCGCGCGCATTCTTCGGTTCCGGCACGTCGTCGCTCGTCCCGGCGGTCCCGTCTCCGGCGTCGGCGTTTCGCGCCAGGCGGGCGAGAAGGACGATGCCGTAATCGGTCGTCTTGCTGAGTCTGAACACGCTGGCCTCCGTGGCCGGTTCCGGGAAGTGGAGGGCCGGAACCATACCGGACAGAATTGGTGCTGTAAATATAGGACAATTTTCGTCCTGAATAGGGCAAATCCTTGATCTGGCGCGGTTTTCGGCGATTCAGCAGCTGCCCCAGGGGTCGCGCTGAAGCCATCCTGCCAGGGGTGTCAGGAGCGGCATCCCGTCATGGGGCCAGTCGATGGGCGGCGTCTGGAGCCGGCCTGGCCGGGTGAAGCGGTTGGCTCCGAAGGGGACCAGCCGTCGTTCGAGCTCGACCTCCTGGGATTCGGAAAGGCCCGCATGCGCGACGTTCGAGAGGTGGCGCCCATAGGGTCGCAGGCTTCGTTCGAGTTCATTCAGCGATTCGACCGGGACGAGGCGGAGGAACCGGTGGAGCGGTGCCGGTCGGGGCTGCGCGTCGGCTTCGAGGACGACGCAATGGTCCGGACCCACGAAACATCGCGTTCCATCCCCGGCCGCTCGCATCTGTGCCTCTCGCGCTTCGGTCCGTTGGCTTGCCAGGACGTCGATGGGCACCTCACCTCGAGGCATGCTGGAAGAAAGCCGTTCCAGTCCGGCCGCGATCTCGCGGGCACAGGCTTCGGCGAGACCCGGTTCGATGTCGACGAGGTGGACCAGCACGGGCGAAAGACAGCCGGTCTGGTCCCAACGAGCCACGTCGAGCGCGATGGCCTCGGCGAGGGCCTCGAGGCCGCCCGTGCCGCGATCGATCCCGCCTCCGAGCACCACGATCGAGAAGCGATGGCCATGAGCGACGAAACGCTGGTCCGGGCCAAGCCTCGCCGAGATCGATCGGATCGTTTCGTCGGATCCGGTGGCGACCACGCAGGGTGCCGCGAGAAGCTCGTCGAGTGCGGGGTCATGGGCCGGAAAGGAAACGGATTCGAACGCGTTGGCGAGCGCTTCGTCGCGGGCGGCAAGGGAACGCTTCAGGAGCGATGCGGTCACGGGGTCTTCCGTGGTCGGGCGCATCAGGACCGGCGAGCCGAGGATGAGTGGCAGCAGCCCGCTCAGCAGCGTCGGCATCGGGATCAGGCCCCCGGCCAGGATCGCCGTCCAACGAAAGGGAGCCAGGCGCTGGCCCGGAGACGCGAGGAGACCGGAAAGCTCCCGTCGCGCACAGGCCGTGAGGTCTTCGGAACGCCAGGCGAGCAGGGCCGCGTCGAGGCTCTTCCGGACGGTGTCGGGATGGAAGCCGGAACATTCCCCCAGCACCTCGGCCAGCTCGCGCCGCCAGGGCGAGTCGACCGCGGTCCAATCGGCGACCACACGGGCGACGATCGCCAGCCGATCCTCGAACGACCTCGAGCGAAGCGTTTCGCCCGCCCGTTCGAGTCGTCCCCGGGCGACGCGGATCCGCTCGGCTGATTCGTCCGGCCATCGGATCTCGAGGCGCGTCATCGCGGATCCCCATCCTGGGAAGCCGCGAGCATGACATCGGTCGCGATCGAACAGCCCCGGGCCTCCGCGCCTTCGAAACGACCGAGGATCTCGAATCCGATCGCTTCGCCGTCGGCATCGCGGAGGCTGCGTCCCAGGTCCGCGGTTTCGATTGCCGCGACGCTTCCCGTATTGGCGAGATCGTGCACGACGATCAGGCCGACCTCGCCAGCGGGCGCGTCCTCGCCCGTGGCCGGATCGATCACGCGAATCCGCGTCCAGGGCGGAACGAGTTTTCGCCGGGGGCCCGAGGGATCGATCCAGGTCGAATCGTAGAACTGGCTACCGAGCTCGGTCATTCCATATTGATTGACGATACTCGTTTCCGGGATGCCGAAGCGCCCGGCGAGTTCCGTCCGCAGGGCGTCCGGGGGAATCTCGCGACTCCGACCCTTGAAGCCGCCGGTCTCCATGACCCGTGAATCGGGGGGCAGCCGCCAGACATCGCCTTCCGTCTCGGCGGTCGCGTCCAGAAGGTGGACGAACGCGAAGGACGTGCCGAGCAGCACGATCGGTCGATCCACCCTCCGTGCGTTCGCGATGGCGTCGGCGATCCCGTCGAGGTCGAGTGCGCCTGCCCTCAGGTCGAAGCCCGATTCCGGGCCGCCCCGTCTTCCGAGTAGCGTGGCGAACATGTGGGTGAGGGACGAATCCGGCACTTCTTCCGGCGGCGGGGCGAGGAACCGCAGGATCGGTTCCCGGTCCGGCGGGTCATCGAGCAGCGTCATTCCCAGCGACGCCAGGAGCGAAGTCTCGTAGAGGCGAAGCGTGTCGAGATGGAGCCGCCCGCGTCGATCCGACGAGGTTCCGCTCGTGCGAAACGTCTTGATCGTGGTCACCGGATCGAAACTACGGAGGTCGAATTCCTTGAACGCGCCGGTCGGGACGGCCGGAATCTCCTCGATGCGGGTCACCTTCGCGGGGGTTCGCTCGAGCGACCGGCAGAAGCGCGCATAGGGTTCACAATGCGCGAACTGGAAGCGGAAGAGCGCGAGGGCCAGGCGCTCGAAGCGCGCGGGATCGGCCTTCCAGGGACTTTCTTCCATCCACGCGAGGACTTCGTTCTCGATCCGGGCGCGACTCATCCCGATCTCCCGCCTTCGGAGTCGATCTCCTCGACGACCCGGACGATCTCCTCACAGGCGGCCATCAACGCATCCTTTCCGATCGTGAGCGGAGGCGTCAATGAAAGCACGCGGCCGCCTTCGCCCGATGGCAGCAGGACATAACCCCGTTCGAGCAGACGCGCACTGGCGGAGAGCGAGATGCGGGATTCCCGGCACTCGACGCCGATCATGAGTCCGAGCCCGCGAACCTCGCGGACGACCCGGACAGCCTCGAGACGGTCTCGCAGCCAGGCCTGGACGATCTCGCCGAGGTGCCGGGCGCGCAGGGCCAGCCCTTCCCGTTCGGAGATGTCGAGGGAGGCGAGCGCGGCGGCGCAGCTTGCGGGATGACCGAGAAAGGTCTGGGTATGCAATGCCTCGCCTGCCGAGAGCGGCCAGGCCCGGAAGACCGATTCGAGCCCGATGCATGCGGAGATCGGCATGCCCGATGCCAACCCCTTGCCGATGCAGAGCAGATCGGGCACGACCGCTTCGTGATCGCAGGCGAAGACCGCACCCGTCCGGCCGAGACCCGTGTAGATCTCGTCGGCGATGAGCAGCCATCCCCGGTCGTCACAGAGCCTGCGGAGATCGCGCAGGAAACCTTCGGGCGGGACCCGCTCCCCTCCTCGCCCCTGGACCGGCTCCACCAGCACGGCACCGATCTCGCCATTGCGGTCCTCGCGGGCGAGTCTTTCGACATCGGAGATCTCGCCGTAGCGCGCGAAGCGCGTCCTCGCGGGCAGACGCGCTCGGAAGGGTTCGCGGAAATCGGATCGCCAGGTGCAATCGAGGGCGCCGAGGGAAAGGCCATGATAGGCGCCCTCGAAGGCGAGGATTCCCGCCCGCCCGGTCGTGAGCATCGCGGTCTTGATCGCCGTCTCGACCGCATCCGAACCGGAGGAGGACAGGACGCTTCGAACCGGAGGAGGGGTATCTTGAACGCCTCGCGGATAGATCGCCGCGAGGCGTTCGAGCAGTTCGACCTTGACGCGTGGAGGATGGACGTCCCCCATTCCGTGGAGGAGCGAGCCAGCCTGGCTCGAGAGGGCTTCGACGACCTCCGGATGGGCGTGGCCGACGTTGGCGACCCCGAAAGCCGCGGTGAGATCGACATAACGATTGCCGTCGACGTCCCAGAGATTCGCGCAAGAAGCCCGTTCCCAGAAGATCGGGGTCGGATCGAGGGAAGTCACGTTCCGGCTTTCGGTCCGCGCGAGGCGGGCCGCCAGGTCGCTCGAGGCCGGACCCGGAACCTTCGTCACGAGTCGCGGAGGGAGCGTCGTCATCGCATCGACTGGAATGCGGGCCGCGGCCGCCTCCGGACCCGCGGCTTCGCGGTCCTGGTTCTCGTGGGTCATGCCGGGATTGTAGGCGGTCGCTTCAAGAAGTCGGGGAAGTCCGGTGGCGAGCCGTCGCCAGGCTCTCACGCAGTGGTTCGCGCCAGGCCTCTGCCAGCGCCTCGACCGAAAGGGCACGCTCGAGCTCTCCGATCGGGGCCCGGCCGCGATCGAGCCAGAGTCCGACCAGTTCGAGGATCGACAGGCGCATCGGGTCTTCTCGAAGCGTCGTGATCCGGTCGCCTGCTCCGACGGATCCCGCTTCGAGCACCCGCAGATAGAAGCCGACCCGCCGGCTGGCGAGAAATCGCTTCGGGAAGCCCGGATCGTCGAAACGCATGCCGAGTTTCGCGCAAGGCTGCCGGGGCTGGCTGACTTCGAAGGTCGCCGAGCCGATCCGCAGGACATCGCCGACATGGATCCGCGATTCGGGACAACCCGTGAGCGTGAGATTCTCGCCGAAGGCACCCGGGCCGAGTTCCGGCCGCCCGAGTTCCCGTCGCCAGGCCTCGGCCGCCGAGTCGTCATAGGCGTAGACGGCCTTGTCGATCCCGCCGTGCACCGTCAGATCCGCCTGGCCGTCGCCTTCGAGGCCCCGGGGATGCACTTCGACCCGACCCTCCACGGGCCGTTTGAAGATCCCCGATCGAAGGGTCTGGCCGCGCCAGCGGATTTCGCGGGGCATTCCGCAGCTGACGGCCAGGAGCCGGGCAGACGCGGCGGTCGACGTTTTCGGGGTCGGTGTCATGCGCGGAACGATCTCCTTGCGGGGTTCGTCTATACTGGCGTTCTGGCAGGCGGTTCCGGGTGCCGGATCTGCCGGGTAGCCGGTTCCCGAAATCGGAGGGAGCGTATCCAGGGGAGGCGCGGATGAGAAGAGGAGGCGAAATCGTCTACGTCGCGGTCGGCGCCAATCTCGGCGATCGGGATGCGACTTTCTCGAAGGTGATCCGGGCGGTCGAGCGCGAATCCAATCTGCTGCTGCTCGCGGCATCGCCGATCTTCGAAACCGAGCCGATCGGCCCGGAGGAGCAGAATCCGTATCTGAACGCGGTCCTCGGGTTGCGATCCTGGTTCGGCCCGCTCGATCTGCTGCGCTGGCTTCAGTCGGTCGAGAGGGCGCTGGGGCGGACCCGGGATCCCGGGGCGCCGCGCTGGGGACCCCGGATGCTCGATCTCGATCTCCTCTTCTTCGGCGATCGTTGTCTCGAGACGCCGGAGCTCGTGATCCCCCATGTCCGCGCGCACGAACGGAATTTCGTAATGGTGCCGATGGCGGAGATCGCGCCGTCCTTCGTCCATCCGAGGCTCGGGAGGACGATTGTCGAGATCGCCCGTTCCCTCGTCGGGGCGGGTGGGATCCAGCCCTGGCCGCGACCGGTGGGCTGGCCGGGAGCGCCGGACGCCTCGGTCCGCGAGCCGGATCCAGCTCGGCTCAGGATCGAGATCTATTCCTGATCAATTGAATAGGAAAATTGAATCTCCATCCCACCTGTAGTACCCAGGGATCCAGCGCCCGTCCGGGCGAAATCCCGGTATTGCTTCTCGTGCAGCTCAACGAGGACGCAGGAGTTTCTCGGATGCCCCTGTCCGCCATCGATATTCGGGATGGAAAACCCTTTGAAAACAGAATCTTGAACGAGGTCCAGGAGTTCATCGCCGACGATGGAATGGAATCCTGGACCGCCGATCAAATCCTTCGTTGGTCGGTCAGGAAATTTCATCCCCGACTGACGATCTCGGCCTCGTTCGGCGCACCGGAGGGGATGATCCTGATCGACATGCTCCATCGGATCGATCCTGGGACCCGGGTCTTCGTGCTCGATACCGGGCGCCTTCATCCCGCGACCTATGACCTCATCGACCGGGTTCGCGATCGCTACGGCAAGCAGGTCGAGGTCGTCTTCCCGGATCGGCAGGAAGTGGAATCGATGGTGCGCGAGAAGGGGATGAACCATTTCTATGAATCCCTCGAGAACCGCAAGCTCTGTTGTCGGATTCGCAAGGTCGAGCCCATGCGCCGGCATCTGGCGGGATTCGACGCCTATGTCACGGGACTTCGGCGGGACCAGAACCTGAATCGGGCCGATACGAAGAAGATCACGATCGACGTCGCTTCAGGCGGGCTCGTGAAACTGAACCCGCTGGCGGACTGGACCCACGAACGCGTTCTCGAATACGTCGGCACCCACCTGGTGCCGATCAATCGGCTCCATCGCGAGGGCTATCCCTCCGTCGGTTGCGAGCCATGCACCCGCGCGGTCGGCGTCGGGGACGACCCGCGCTCGGGGCGCTGGTGGTGGGAGAACGACGACACGAAGGAGTGTGGGCTGCACGTGCAGGAAGAGGCCGACGGCTCCGGTATCTGATCGCCGGGGAGCGTCCCGGATGCCCGATTTCTGCGACCTCCTGCCGCCCTTCCGGGACTGCACACGGCGCCTGTGGGGATGTGATCGGTGGCCTCAAGGGGCGGTGCGGGATGTCCGATCCGGAAGGGGGTGGGGCGGATGTCGGATCCGGATCGCAGCGGGCGACACGGGATTCCGACATGCCCACTGCCCGGATCGGAGTCGTGGCATGCGCGTTCTTTCTTCGACTGTGGATCGGACGACGACAGCGGTCGGGCTGGCATGCCTGGCCATGACGTTGATCCTCCTGCCGATGGGTGTTCGCATCGCGCGCGCCGGGGAGGGGGATGCCGCCATCATGAGCGTCGATCCCGAACTCGCCGCCCGGACGACGGCGGAGGGGCCGGAGCCACGGCCGACGGACGCGGTGCCCGTCGTGGCGCCTGTTCTTCCGGCGGATCCCGACGATGCCCTCGCCGAACGACCCGGCGCAGCGGGACGGGAGATCAGGCCGGGTGTCGTCGTCCTGAACACGCGCGGCTACAACTACGGTCCGCCTCCGGCACGGATCGATCCGGCCGCCCTGGGTCACGAGTCCGGAACCCGCTGAGATACCCGCTCATCCTTCGTCCTCGCGTCTTCTGGTCGGCCCCGGCGCTCTCGGGGCCTGCTGATCCCGAAGAGGCACGCCCCTCACTCGGTCGGGGTTTATGGGATAGCCTCTGGGCTGACCCCGACCCGATCAGGCGGGTCGGCCGTGGTCGGATCGACCGCGATCGGGTCGGTCTCGATCGGGCAGATCGGGAGATGCGGGCTCGCGAGCGGGTTCCCCGATCCGGATCCGGCTGGGATCGGCGTCGCGGCCGGGCATCTCCGGTCCGGTTCCGGACCCGAACGCGTTCGTCGCGCAGGCCGATCGGAGAGGCCCTGGCTCGATGGATTCCAACGTCACCAAGCGGACGCGACAGCTGACGGGCAGCCTGGCGGCGGGTTGGGCATTGCTCGCGATCGGGCTTTCGGTTTCGACCCTGATCGCCCCCCATTCCGGACCCCATATGCCCGTCCGCACCTCGATCATCGCCGGCGTCGCGGTCGTCCACGCCCTCAGTGACAGCGCCCGACGTGCCGGAGTCGAGGAGGGAGATCGGCTGCTCGCTGTCGACGGCGTTTCCGCCATCGAGGCGCTCTGGAAGCGCGACCTGCAGGAAGGCGTTCCGAATACCTACCGCTTCGCCAAGCCCGACGGTTCCGAGCGGGTCGTGACGCTCGAACCCGTCTCGGTCGAGGAGGTCGGCAGGCAAAGCGATGTCCTCATCCATCTGAGTCTCCTCTTCGTCAGCGCCCTCTACCTGGTCGTGGCCCTCGCCGTCTGGTGGACCCGGCAGGCCAGCCCCGAAGCCTGGGCGCTGCTTCTCTACTGCTCGACGATGTCGGTCCTGATCTCGACGGCGATCCGCGTCGACGTGATTCCGTGGGCCGCGACGCGGGTCCTCGCGACCCTCCCCTTCCTTGGCGCCACCACCTTCCATCTCTTCACGACCTATCCCGTCGAGCCGCGTTGGGTGCAGAAGCGCCCCCGCATCCGCATGGTGCCCTATCTGGTCGCCGGTCTGATCCTGATCGGTGTCGTCCTGCAGCCGGTCCTCGGAATCCCGGCGGATTGGATCGTCGCGGCCGCCTTCATCTTCGGCGTCGGAACCTCGTTGGCATCGATCGGCATCCTCGCAGCCGGCCGACGTCAGGCGAGAGAGGAAGGCATCGGGGATCGAGCCGACCTGATGTTGCTGGCGGGCCTGGTGAGTCTGCTTCCGGCCCTGCTGACCCTCGTTTTCGAATGGTTCGTTCCCACCAGGCTCCCCTGGTATCTGGCGCTGCTCTGGGTCGGGTTCTTTCCGATCGCGGTCGGGTACGGAATGCTCCAGAACCAGCTCTTCGAGTTCAAGCTCGCGGCCCGTTCCTCCGCGGCCTATGGCGCGGCGACACTCGCGATTACCGGCATCTTCGCCTTCATGATCACCTTTGCCGACGAGCTCGTCGCACGCTACGGCGTGAACGTGCGGAGTGTGCAGGTCGTGCTCCTCTTCCTGGCGATCCTGGCCTTCAACCCGCTTCGTGAGCGCATGCAACGACTCGTCGACAATTTCTTCGACCGTGATCGCTCACGATATCGATTGGCCGTCCGGGAGATATCGGAAGCGATGGTCTCGATGTTGTCGATGGGCGAGATCGGCGATCGCATCCTGGCGGCGCTCACGGACACGATGGGCGTGTCCCGCGCCATGGTGCTGCTCTTCGACGAAAGGGACCGGGTCCTGCGCGCTTCGGCATGGCGGGGCGATTGGGACCAGGAAGACATCGAGATCGAGATCCCCTCCGACCATCCGATCTGGAAGCATCTGTGGTTGCGTCGCGAAGAACTCGCCCGCTCGGATTTCGATGACGAGCCCGATCCCGAGAAACGCGAGAGTTGCTGGGACATCTACGACACGCTCGAAGTCGAATTGCTCGTTCCGATCCTCTTCGGTGTCGATCTGCTCGGCGTGATCGCGGTCGGTCGGAAACTCTCCGGAGAGAGGCTCGGTACGGATGATCGTCAGCTGCTGCGGACCCTGGCGAACCAGAGTTCGATCGCGATCGAGAACGCCAAGGCCTTCGATGAGATCGCGAAACTAAACGAGAGCCTCGAAGCGCGTGTCGAGATGCGTACGCGGGAGCTGCAGGAGACCCAGAACCAGCTCATGCAGAGCGAGAAGCTGAAGAGCCTGGGCCAGCTCGTCGCCGGTGTGGCGCACGAGTTGAACAATCCGATCGGCTTCGTGCACGCGAATCTCCAGCTTCTCGACGAATTCATCGGGAAGCTCGAAGAGGCCCAGGACAAGGGTCTCGATACGACGAGATACCGTGAGGCGATCACGAAGCTGTTGCTGCGCAGTCGGGAAGGCACGGAGCGTGTCAAGCAGATCGTGCAGGACCTGCGCACCTTCTCGCGCACGGACCAGGCCGATCTCCAGATGGCACAGCTCACCGACGAAATCGATCGCACCCTCGCCCTGATGGAACCGCGCTTCAAGGGCCTGATCGAGGTCGTGCGTGACTACGAGCCGCTCCCCGAAATCCGATGCTATCCGGGTCAGCTCAACCAGGTCTTCCTCAATCTGCTGATGAATGCCTGCGACGTGCTCGAGGAGGGCGGCCGGATCACCATCCGCGCCCGCGCGATCGACGGAGGCGTCCGCCTCGAGTTCGAAGATACCGGGCCCGGCATTCCCGAAGACATTCGTCGGCACATCTTCAATCCCTTCTTCACGACGAAGGAAGTCGGAAAGGGGACGGGGCTCGGACTTTCCCTGTCCCACGGAATCATCGAGCGGCACGGGGGGAAGATCCGGATCGAGTCGGCACCGGGGGGAGGGGCTCGCTTCGTCATCGAATTGCCGCTGTCCGCTCCCCGGTCCCCCGATGACGAAGCCGACGGCATCGACCGGGCGGACGGACCTTCGACTCCGGATGACACGAACGATCCTTCGAGGGAGACCGGAGCCACCCGGGTCGCCGGGTCGCGGGGCGACGACCCGGCGCGGAGCGGCACCGGCTGAATCCGAGGATCCCGATACCGACCCCGGAAGGCGCCTCTTGGACCTCTCACCCGCTCGGGCCCGATGGGTTAGCCTCTGGAGTCTGTCGCCCGAACCAAGGAGAATTCGAATGAAGCTGGGAGTGATTGCCGGATATTCGCCCGCGACCATGAGCATCCCGATGGATCTGATCCTCGAGGCCGAGGCGCTCGGTTTCTCGTCGGTCTGGACCGCGGAGGCCTGGGGTTCGGACGCGGTTTCGCCGGCCGCCTGGATCCTCGCGCGGACCGAGAGGATCAACGTGGGGACCGCCATCATGCAGATGCCGGCGCGTACACCGGCCATGGCGGCCATGACCGCGATGACACTCTACGCGCTTTCGGGGGGGCGCTTCATCCTCGGCCTCGGGCCGTCGGGACCGCAGGTCGTCGAAGGCTGGCACGGCGTTCCCTACGGGCGCCCCCTGACGCGGACGAAGGAATACATCTCGATCATCCGGAAGATCCTGGAGCGGAAGGAGAAGCTCGAGCATGAGGGCTTCCACTACCAGATTCCCTACCGCGGCGAGGGCTCGAGCGGACTCGGCAAGCCGCTCAAGAGCATCCTTCATGGCGATCCCGCCCTGCGGATCTTCACGGCGTCGATCTCGCCTGCCGGAATGAAATGTGCCGGGGAGGTCGCGGATGGGGTCTTCCCCGTCTGGATGAACCCCGAACGATACGATCTCTTCGAGGAGTCCCTCGAAGAGGGCTTCGCGAAGGCCGGCGGAGGAAAATCACTCGAGGATTTCGAGATCGCACCCTTCTGTACCGTGATCATGGGGGATGACCTCGAAAAGTGTCGGATCCCCGTCAAGCACAACATGGCGCTCTATATCGGCGGCATGGGGGCGCGCGACAAGAATTTCTACAACGACTACGCGAAACGACTCGGCTACGAGGAGGCTGCCGGGAAGATCCAGGATCTCTATCTCTCCGGAAAGAAGGCCGAGGCGGCCGCTGCGGTTCCGGACTCGTTGGTGGACGAGGTGGCCCTCGTCGGGCCCGAGGATCGGATTCGCGATCGACTCCAGGCATGGAAGGAAGCCGGCGCCAGACGACATGTCGGGTCGCTTCTCGCGGGCACGGGTGATGTCAACGCACTTCGGGTCCTCGCCGAAGAAATCCTGTAGCGGGCGTCGAAGCGGAAATCGATCCGGGGAAACCGCTTTCCTGCGTGACGGACGACGCGGGAGGCGCGAGAAGCGTGGGAAAGGGGACGGGCGGGATCGCCCGCAGGAGGGTGTCCCCCATCCCCTCGCGTGGCCCCGTCAGGTGTCGGCTTCGCAGTATTTCTGCACCTGACGCAGTGTCGTGTCGACGTATTCGATCACGATCTTCTGGACATCGAGTCGCTGGACGACCTCGCCGATCACGGCGATCCGATTGCGCGCGACGATCTTCATGCCGAGCCTCGTTCGCGGCCCCGACTCGTCGTCTTCCGGATGGAGTGTCAGGATCTGATCGAATTGGATCGAGCCGATCGCGATCCGGCTGACCAGGCGTTGGCGCGGAGCCGATTCGATCGTCGTGTCGAGCATCACGAGGGGGACACCACCCAGACGAAAGCGCCATTTCCTCTGCTCGAGGGCGGGCATCCGATCGGCCGGCCGGTCTCGGGAGGCATCGTGGGACGAGACGCCCGGCCCCTTCCGGGGCTTTCCGGCAGAACGCGCCGATCCGACTGCGCCGAGGATCCGTTCATCCCAGTTCGATCGTGCGGCGGGATCGGTCAGTGCACGCCAGACGTTGTCCTGTGGCGCGCCGATCGTGGCTGAAAGCGCAACCGTGATCAAGAGTTTCGTTGCTCCCCGACAGGAAGCATGCGTTGTCGACCCGGCTGACGCAAGCGTGTGGCGGCCACAGCAGGAATCTGGGGTGAACACCCTGCTGGATCAGGCCCGATCGGATTCCTTCCATCCGACGACGCGATTCCGCCCGCTCTCCTTCGCACGATAGAGGGCCCGGTCGGCTCGTTCCACGAGATCCTCCCATCTTCCGATGTCGGCGATCTCCTCGGCGTCGATCGACGCGACGCCCAGGGAGAGCGTGACGTGGTCTGCGGTCGGCGACGCGGGATGGGGCAGACCCAGCGTTTCGACGTTTCGCCGGATCCGCTCTGCGACGAGTTCCGCCTCGGTCGCGCTCGTCTCGGGCAGCGTCACGAGGAATTCCTCGCCTCCGTAGCGGAAGACCGAATCGGCGACGCGGACACTGCGTTCGAGGGTGTTCGCGATCGCCTCGAGGATCGCGTCTCCCTGGAGATGCCCCTGGGAATCGTTGAAGAGCTTGAAATGATCGATGTCCATGAGAATCACCGAGTACGGATTTCCATGGCGTTCGCAGAGCGAATGGAGTTCCGCCATTCGCGTCGACATGGCCCGACGGTTCAAGAGGCCCGTCAATCCGTCGTGCTGGGAAAGTCGCTCGAGCTTCTCGTTCGCCGCTTGCAATTCGGCGGTTCTGGCCATGACCGCGACTTCGAGGTCGCGGCCGCGACGCTCGAGCGCCGTATTCATCGCGTCCTGCAGGTCGGTCAGGTTCACGATACCCGTCAGTTGGCCCTTGTCGTCGACGATCGGAATCCGCCGGAAGGTCCGCTTCGTCATGATCCGGATGACCTCGCTCATGCAGGCCGATTCCGGAAGGGTCGTGACGGGTGTCGCCATGATGTCGCAGGCGCGTGTGTTCTCGAAGAAATGCCCGGCCAGGGCTCCTTCGAGCAGGCCGATCGCATCGCTTTCGGTGATGACGCCGATGGGCGCCCTTCTCTCGTCACAGACGATGAAGGCGCTTTGTTCCGCGATTCGCATTCGCGACACGATCTCGCGCAGAGGGGTTTCTTCGTCTCCGTAGACGACCCTGCGACTCATGAACCCCGAGATCGGCTGGTCGATCATCCGTGGATTCGCCGGGTTTCGATCGTCTTTCCGGGGGTCGTGGGGAAAGACGAAGGTCGGGCGCTCGAGGCCGCGCGCGAGGAAGATGGATGTTGATCAGACCCGAACACGGATGTGTCCACCCGGAACCATTCTGGCGTTTCGCTGATAGGCGGCGATCGCGCGTCCCCGGAGAAGGTCGGGCGCGGAGGCCGTTCGCGGCAGGCGATTCCGGGGGACATCCGCGTCGACCTGGGGAGGATGGGCGCGCAGGGCGCTGTCTTCGGCAAGGCGACTCGCGGCGGCGGAGATCGTGACCTCGAAGTCGGCCTCCCGCGTCGGAGCTCCGACACGGTCCCTGGAGACGGCCGCCGACCGATCCGAGGGCGTCCTCCGCGATCGCTCGACTTCCCGGGTCGTGCGAACACCCAGTTCCTGCGAAAGGGCAAGCAGTTTGTCGACGCCAGAAAGTTCCAGGATCCTTCTCCAGGACTGCGCGTTGCGGATGCAGTCATCCCTGATCATCGCCCGATCCGCAGCGGTCTTGAGTCTGTCATGCAGAATGGGGAAGACGATCGGCGGGTGGATCAGGTCTTTTCCGGAGCCCCCCTGGTCGAATCGATGCGATCCAGGAATCCAGCCAACGCCGCCGTCAGCTCGTCGGGTCGATCGAGGAGGACATGGTGACCGGCATGCGGAATCTCGATCAGCTGCCCATCGACGAGCTCCGCCACGAAAGCCCTGGCGGCCTCCCTCGAAAGCAGATTGCTCTCCCCCCCTCGGACGAGCAGGACGGGACATCCCACGCCCCGGAGATCCGGTCGCGGGCGGGGCGGCAAGCCGAACCAGCCGGGATCGAATTTGTATCCGTATCGCCCGTCGGGCTCGCATCGCACCGAGTTTCCGGCGATCGAGAGGCGGAGTTCTTCGGTCGCGTGGCTCGATTCGGGCAGGAAACGGAATCGCTCGACCGCTTCCGCGCGGGTCCGGTAGGTCCGTCGGAGGGAAAGGGCGAGGCGGGCTCGTCGACCCCCTCCCCTGGTGCCGCCCCGCGCCAGATCCACGAGTCCGATCCCGCGCGTCGCGGACACCCGGCTGGCATGATCGAGAGCGACGGCGGCCCCCATCGAGTGTCCCACCAGGATCGCGTCGGATCGACCGAGCCATGCCAGCAACGACTCGAGGTCGACGTTGAAGGCTCCGACGAAGCGCTCCGTCGGATGGTCGGAATCGCCATGTCCGCGGAAATCCAGAGCGTAGACGTCCCGCCGGTTCGCAATGCGCGGCGCCAGATGATCCCACCAATGCGCGTTCGCGCCCCCGCCATGAAGCAGGATCACCGGAACGTCGTCGCGGTCACGGGTGCTGCTCGGTGGGCTCGGATCCGGCTTCCAATGCAGGGCATGCAGCTCGATTCCGTCCACGGAGCGAAAGCGGATGGAGTCGGGATCGGAGGACATGGGGGCGTGGAATTCCTGTTCATGCGATGAACGACGAACATCGGTGCGAGGCGCGGAGAGGATTCCGGGTCGTGCGGCACGCGCGGACAAGGCCGGATCCGACGTCTTCGCGCGTTCTGGAGCATACGGAATTTCCTTGCAGAACCAACGGGATGCACGTGATTCCCGAGACTTGACCCGGACTTCCGGGCGTCGTGGTCGATGCACTTCAAAATCCTGTTTCGAAACCGGCCGCGTCGTTCGGTCCCTCGATCGCGCTTCTCCCAGCCCTTGGAATCGCCGCGTCGCGACGCGGGTGCTCCCGATCTAAACGTCCGAAATCGGCCGCGAGAGCCCGCATGGCGTCGTTTTTGATTGACAAGGGGTGTGAAACGCTTATGATCGCGCCGTTTGGCAGGGTTTCCTGCGAAATGCTTTTTTTGGGGGGCCGACAGGGAATCCCCGTGCGCTCGGTGTGAGCCGCAATCGGGATCGGTTGGCGAAATGGGAGGAAGCCGAGAATGGCAGCCAGAAGAAAGAAGAAGAAGGCAGCGAAGCGGAAGAGCAAGCCCGCGGAGCTGATCATCTCGAAGGCCCGGGTCAAGAACGCAGTGAAGAAGTGCAACGTGGGTGCCGAGTTCTATCCCGCCCTCGACTCTGCCGTTCGTGATCTGATCAAGGCCGCAGAAGCCCGCGCGACGGGGAACAAGCGCAAGACGCTCAAGGCTGTCGATCTCTAGGACATTCCTGACGTCTGGTTGAGGGCCCGCTGGATCCGGATCCGGCGGGCCTTCTCGTTTTCAGGCCCCCCTGCGGGCCAGCTGCGGAGCGCGGGAAGGCCAGTCCTGCAGGCAGGCGATGCCCGGTGAGGGGGCACTCGTCCCGCCAGGCGGCTCCAGGCCGTCCAGGGGGCTCCGGAATCCTGGCACGTCTCTTGAAAAGAACGGTCTCGATCGCCATCCAACGGCGCCTCGGGAAGATCGTGTCTCCTCGAAGGGCGCCGATTCTCCTGGAATCGAGACATGTCCCCTTCGCAGGCTCCTTCGTCGTCCCCCGCCCGGAAAACGCGCATCGTCGTGATCGGCAACGGCATGGTCGGCCATCGGTTCTGCGAACGACTCGTCGAACTCGGAACCGACGACTTCGAGGTCACGGTCTTCGGAGAGGAATCCCGCGCGGCCTACGATCGTGTCCACCTGAGCGAATTCTTCGCTGGCCGGGGTGCCGAGGAACTCGCACTCACTTCCCGCGACTGGTACCGGGAACACGGACTCGAACTCCATCTCGGTCGCCCGATCGTCGGGATCGATCGAGACGACCACTTCGTGGTCGCCCGGGGCGGCGAACGCTTTCCCTATGACAAGCTGGTCTTCGCCAGCGGTTCTTCGCCCTTCGTGCTGCCGATCCGTGGAACCGATCTCGCGGGCGTCTTCCTGTATCGCACGATCGATGATCTCGGGGCCATCAAGGGTTGGTCGCGGAAGGCGCGAAGCGCTGCCGTGATCGGCGGTGGACTGCTCGGGCTCGAGGCGGCCAAGGCGGCCCTCGACCTCGGACTCGAGGCCCACGTCGTCGAGTTCGCCGATCGCCTCATGCCGCGCCAGCTGGACGAGTCGGGTTCGGCGCTCCTGCGATCGGCCATCGAATCGCTCGGCGTGAAGGTCCATCTCGGCATGGCGACCGAGGCGATCGTGGGCGAACACGCGGTGAGCGCGCTCCGCTTCGGCGACCAGCCCGACCTGCCCGTCGACATGGTGATCGTTTCGGCGGGAATCCGACCCCGGGACGAACTCGCGAGGGCGGCTGGACTCGAACTGGCGGAACGGGGCGGGATCCTGGTCGATGGCGGTCTCACGACCAGTGATCCCGACATCTTCGGTATCGGCGAATGCGTCGTTCATGAAGGGGTCCACTATGGCCTGGTCGCACCGGGCTACGAGATGGCTGATGTTCTCGCACGACGTTTCGCCGGCCAGGATGCCCGCTTCGAGGGCATGGAACTCTCGGCGAGGCTGAAGCTCCTCGGCGTGGACGTGGCGAGCTTCGGGGACTACTTCGCCGATCTCGAGCGGCCCGACGAGACCCGGAGCCTCGTCTTCGAGGACCGTGCGGAGGGTGTCTACCAGAAGCTGATCTTCGACGCGGACCTCGAACGACTGCTCGGCGGAATCCTCGTCGGAGATGCCGAGCCCTATCTGCGGCTCCAATCGATCGCGAAGACCCGTGCGCCGATTCCCGAGCGCCCGCGCGAGCTGCTCTTCGGCAGCGCCGGGGATGGTATCTCGAGCGATGCGGGTCGCTTCCCCGACGATGCGCAGATCTGCTCGTGCAACAACGTCTGCAAGGGCGATCTCGTTCGTGCGATCGAAGAGGACGGGATCACGACCCTCGACGCTCTCAAAGCAGCGACTCGGGCGGCGACGGGCTGTGGCGGCTGTCAGCCGGCGGTCGTCCAGGTTCTCGAAGCGGAACTCGCCCGCAGTGGCCACGAAGTCGTTCGGCACATCTGCGAGCACCTTCCCTACACGCGCCAGGAACTCTTCTGGATCATCAAGCTCGGACGAATCGCGGATTTCGACGCGCTCCTCGACAGTCACGGTCGCGGCGACGGATGCGAGGTCTGTCGGCCCGCGGTCGCTTCGATTCTCGCATCGAGCTGGAACGAACCGGTTTTCGAACACGCCTCGATCCAGGACACGAACGATCGATTCATGGCGAACATCCAGCGAGGCGGGACGTACTCGGTCGTTCCCCGGGTTCCCGGTGGCGAGATCACGCCCGACAAGCTGATCGTGCTCGGCCGGGTCGCGAAGAAATACGATCTCTATTGCAAGATCACCGGGGGCCAGCGGGTCGACCTGCTCGGCGCGCGCGTCGACCAGCTTCCCGACATCTGGGAGGAACTCGTGGCGGCCGGTTTCGAAAGCGGCCACGCCTACGGAAAATCGATGCGGACAGTGAAGAGCTGTGTGGGCTCGACCTGGTGTCGCTACGGCGTGCAGGATTCGACCGCCTTCGCGATCCGGATCGAGGAACGCTACCGCGGAATCCGCTCGCCACACAAGCTGAAGTCCGCAGTCTCCGGATGCATCCGCGAATGCGCGGAAGCGCAGAACAAGGATTTCGGGATCATCGCGACCGAGGCCGGCTGGAACCTCTATCTCGGCGGCAACGGAGGAAGTCATCCCCGCCATGGGGATCTCTTCGCGACGGACCTTTCGGAGGACGAAGTGATCAGGGTCCTCGATCGCTTCCTCATGTTCTACATCCAGACCGCGAAGCCCCTCCAGCGAACGGCCCGCTGGCTCGAGGAATTCGACGGGGGCATCGACGCCCTCAGGCCGATCCTGCTCGAGGACTCCCTGGGCATCTGCGACCAGCTCGAAGCCGACATGCAGCGCCTGGTCGACACCTATCGCTGCGAGTGGAAGGCGGTCGTCGAGTCACCCGGACTCCGGGACCGGTTCCGGCATTTCGCCGACAGCCGCGAAGCCGACGACGCGATCCGCTTCGTTCCCGAGCGTGATCAACGAAGGCCCGTCGATTGGGATCTCGCGGAACCCGCACCGCTCGAGCCGATCGAAGCCGCCGAAGCGACCTGGAGCTGGCAGAAGCTCGCGCGCGTCGATCAGTTTCCCGAGAACGGAGGGGCGGCCATTCGCTACGGGAAGACCCAGATCGCCATCTACAACTTCACACGGCGTGGAGAGTGGTTCGCGACCCAGGCCATGTGTCCCCATCGGAGGGACAACGTGCTGGCGAGGGGACTGCTCGGCGATCATTCGGGTGAGCCGAAGGTGGCCTGCCCCCTCCACAAGAAGACCTTCTCCCTCCTTTCAGGCAAGGGGCTGAGCGATCCGAACTATCAGGTTCGAGCCTACCCGGTGGAAATCCGGGGTGACGAGGTCTGGGTCAAGCTGCCACCGGTCGGTGAACTGCAGGTCGAACCGGGATGCGCGGGGCACGGATGAGCGCTGCCTTCGATTCCGAGCCGGACGCGATGCCCCGGCTCGTCGAATTGCTCCTCGAGGAGCAGGCGACCCTGTCTGCGGTCGATGCCTTTTCGACGAGACAGGAAGCCGGGGATGTCTGCGCCGACCATCGGATCTACGAGGATCGGATTCCGTTCGGTCGCACGCCCGGGCCCGGCCAGCAGCTGGCATTCCGGGTGGACCTCGACGCCTGCACCGGTTGCAAGGCCTGCGTGACCGCCTGTCATAGCCTGAATGGCCTCGCGCCGGACGAGACATGGCGCGAAATCGGACTTCTCGTCGGTGATGGCACGGGCAGCGCCGTCCAACAGATCGTCACGACGGCCTGTCACCATTGTGAAGACCCGGCCTGCCTTGCCGGTTGTCCGGTCCAGGCCTACGAAAAGGACCCGGTCACCGGAATCGTCCGCCACCTGGACGATCAATGCATCGGCTGCCAGTACTGCTTGTTGAAATGCGAGTACGACGTACCGAAATACAATGCCGATCTCGGAATCGTCCGGAAATGCGACATGTGCACGGGGCGTCTCGAGGTCGGAGAAGCACCGGCCTGCGTGCAGGGTTGCCCGAATGGCGCGATCACGATCGAGATCGTCGATCAGGTCGGGGAGGCGGGGAAGGTCGAGCTGCTCGAGGGACTCGAGGGGGCGATACCCGATTCGAGCCATACGCGACCGACGACACGTTATGTCTCGACTCGCTCCTCCGAGGCCATGCGCCCTGCCGATTCGGCCCGCCTGGCTCCGGCGAAAGCCCATGATCCCCTGGCGATCGGCCTCGTCCTGCTCCAGATCTCGGTCGGGACCATGCTCTTCGACGGGATCGTTTCGTTCGCTGGTGGGGGTGTGGCCGCGATGCGGTCGCTCGGACCGCTGCTCGCGGCGGGCTTCGCGCTCTTCGGACTGGGTGCTGCCACGGCCCATCTGGGACGGCCGCTCTTCGCCTTCCGGGCGATCCTGGGCTGGCGAACCTCCTGGATGAGTCGGGAGATTCTCGTTTTCGGGGTCTACCTGCCCCTCGTTCTCGCGACGGCCTGTCTCGGCGGGTGGCTGGCCATCGCCGGTTCCGTGGGCCGGCTTCCCGGCCCCCTTGCCGCGATCGTGCCCTCTCTCCTGCCGGTCCTGGAAGCGGCCGCGATCCTGACCGGGCTTCTCGGAACCGCTTCCTCGATCATGATCTACGTCGATACGAAGCGGCCCGCCTGGTCGCTTCGCCGCACGGGCTGGACTTTCGTCGGAACGATGATCGGCCTGGGCGCCCTGGCCGAGTCGATCGCGCTGGCGATCGCCTCCCGCTGGGCAGTTGGGACGTCACGGGTTCCGATCGGCCTTCTCGCCTGCATGGCGATCCTCGCACTCGGTTCGAAGGCTGCATTCGAGGCGCGCTTCGTCCTGACGGCTGGATACACGAGGGATCGCGCCCTGGCGCGAACGGTCCGGCTGCTTCGGGGGCCGCTCTGGCGGAAGACGAAGATGCGCCTGGGACTCACTGCCGTCGGTCTGGGGATGCTGTCCATCGCCACCGCCATCCTTCTTCTCCGGGGAGCGGACATGGTCTTCCTTCTCTTCTCCCTCGGAAGTCTCGTCGCCTGTCTGGCGGGTGAATTGCTGGAGCGCCATCTCTACTTCACTTCGGAAGCGGGCCCGGGCATGCCCGGGCAGTAGGAGAGGAATCATCATGGGTCTGCGGCAGGACGGGTCGCCGAATCGCTGGATTCGCAGTGCGCGGGAGATCGTGAAACAAACCGAGGGGCCGCTCACGCGCGATCTCGTACGCGCACCGGGTCGCTTCGGGATCGGCCAGGTACCGGAGCGGCTGGCACCGGATGCGACGACGCGGATCGTCTGCGGCTACTGCTCGACCGGATGCGGACTGACGGCGCATCTCAAGGCGGGCGAGGCGATCAATCTCTCTCCGGCACGGGACTACCCCGTCAATCTCGGGATGGCCTGCCCGAAGGGCTGGGAGGCGCTGGCGGCCCTCGAAGCGGAGGATCGGGCGACGATGCCCCTGCTGCGCGATGCCGCCGGCGACCTCGAACCGGTCTCGTGGGAGATCGCCACGACGGAATTCGTGGACCGCTTCCGCCGGGTCGCCGAATCCCATGGGCCGCAGGCGATGGCCTTCCTGAGTACGGGGCAGATCCCGACCGAGGAGATGTTCTTCCTCGGTGCCCTCGCGAAATTCGGGATGGGCATGATCCATGGCGATGGAAACACGCGACAATGCATGGCGACCGCCGCCACCGCCTACAAGGAATCCTTCGGGTTCGACGCACCGCCCTACAGCTATGCGGATTTCGCGGAATCCGACGTGATCGTGCTCGTGGGTTCCAATCTCTGCATCGCCCACCCGATTCTCTGGGAGCGGATCCTCCGCAATCCCCACTCTCCCGAGATCATCGTCGTCGACCCCCGCAAGACGGAAACGGCCATGGCGGCGACGACCCACTATCCGATCCGTCCGAAATCCGATCTCCACTTCTTCTATGCGGTCAGCCACGAGGTTATTCGTCGGGGGGGTGTCGATCGCACCTTCGTCGCGGCCCATACCGAGGGCTTCGAGGCCTTCCGCCGCTTCGTCGAACCCTACACCCCGGAAACGGTTTCCGCGGAAACCGGAATCGCACCCGAAGCGATCCGTCGCCTTGCCCGCTCGATTCTCGAGGGAAAACGGGTCTCGTTCTGGTGGACGATGGGTGTCAACCAGGGACACGAAGCCGTCCGGACGGCCCAGGCCCTGATCAACCTCGCGCTCTTGACCGGAAACATCGGGCGACCGGGAACCGGTGCGAACTCGATCACGGGTCAATGCAACGCGATGGGTTCCCGGCTCTTCAGCAATACGACCTGCCTGCCGGCGGGGCGCGATTTCGGGAATCCCGCCCATCGATCCGAGGTGGCGCGCATCCTCGGAATCGACGAGGCGCGGATTCCGGATCAGGACAGTCTCGCCTATGACCAGATCCTCGAAGAGGTTCGTGCCGGCCGCATTCGCGCTCTCTGGATCATCGCCACGAACGGGGCCCATTCGTGGATCGACCAGACCGATGTCCGCGAGGTCCTGGCCAGGCTCGATGTCCTCGTCGTACAGGACATGTACACGACGACGGAGACGGCGCAGATGGCCGATCTCGTCCTGCCCGCCGCGGGTTGGGGCGAGAAGGAAGGAACGTTCATCAACTCCGAACGCCGCTTCGGTCTGCTCAAGAAGGTCCGCCGGGCTCCGGG
>DRKE01000467.1 GCA_011051925.1 Deltaproteobacteria bacterium | reverse complement strand
TCCGGGCTTCGTCTGGACCTTCGAACGCGAGCTGCTGCGATCGGCTCACGGGCCGGTCATGCGGACCGACGCAGGGACCTTCGCGATCCGATATGCCGGGATGGGCGAAATCCGCCAGCCCGAACAATGGCTCCGGATGAGCAAGGCGGAGAACTATCGGCAGTGGCACTCGGCGATGTCGATGCAGAGCTTCGCGAGCTTCAATTTCGTCTATGCCGACCGGACCGGGAAGATCGCCTTCCTGCACAACTCGCTCACGCCCGTCCGGTTGCCCGGTCCCGATTGGCGGGGCGTGCTGCCGGGGGATGACTCGCGGTTGATCTGGCACGAGACCCTCGACCTTTCCGCGCTTCCCCAGGTGGTGGATCCGCCGTCGGGATTCGTCCTCAGTGCCAATCAATCCCCCTTCCACGTCTCGGCGCTCGGCAGCAATCCCGTCGAATCGGACTACCCGATCGAACACGGCTTCCCGACCCGGATGACGAATCGAGCCTACCGGGGGCTGGCGCTGTTCGAGGCGCTCTCGCCGATCTCGCGATCGGACATGAGAAGGATCAAGTTCGACAACGCGTATTCGGAACGATCCCGGTCGTACCGCTATGTCGCGAGCCTCTTCGGGATGGATTTCGAGGGGCGGCCGGAACTGCAGGCGGCGCGGGATCTCCTGATCGGCTGGGATCGGAAAACGGATTTCGACAATCGGGCGGCGGCGCTCGCCGTGTGCATCCTGGGCGCCGAATGGCAGGCCGAGCAGGCGGGGCTCGAGCCGCCTCCCGTGCGGGGCGAGTTCGAGCGCTGCGTCGCGATCCTGCGCGAGAAGGTCGGGCGGATCGATCCGCCCTGGAGGGAGGTGAATCGCCTCGTGCACGCCGACTTCGACCGGGCGATCCAGGGGGGGCCGGATGTGCTGCGCGCCGTCTACGGAATCGGGCTCGAGGATGAAGGCAGGTTGCACGATGTCGGGGGCGATGGACTCTTCTTCTTCGTGGAATGGGACGCCTCGGGGACACTCCGGGTCGAGAGCATCCACCCCTTCGGTTCGGCGACTTCCCACCCGGATTCGCCGCACCACTCGGATCAGAGCCCGCTCTTCGTCGCGGAGAAGACGAAAGACCCCTGCTTCGAGGAGGATTCGCTCTGGCGGAATCTCGAGTCCAGCTACCGCCCCCAGGAGGCTGATCGATAGGCATGCCGCCCGAGTCCGACATGGGCGACCGGTCGACCGCGGAGGCCCTTCAGGTCCCCGATCCGCTCTCGATCCGATCGAGCGCACGCACGCGGATGCGTTCGCGTGCGTCGAAGAGGCGGGCGCGAAGATCCTCGATCCGCGCGGGCCGTTCGTCCTCGGGTTCCTCGGAGAGGATCCGCTGGCGGGCGGCGCGATATTCGCGGAGTCGGGTTTGCCAACGCGCGCGGGCCTGATCGAGGATGGCGAGTCGTTCGGCGGTCTCGTCGCCGAATCGTTCTTCGCGAAGCCGGGCGATCTCGTCGTCGGTCGCGCCCTCGGATCGCAGCCGGTCTTCTTCGCGGCGCAGACGGATATGCGCGCTCGACTGTCGTCGGGCTTCGAGGATTTCGGGGGGCAGCTCCGATTCGAGGGCTTCCAGCCGTTCTTCCCGCTCGTCCGGATCGAGGCTCGGGTCGGTGGTGACGCGGCGGCGTTCGAGTTCGACGAACCAGCGGGCCTCTTCGTGTCGGAAGAGGGCCCTGGCAACTTCCGGGCCGAAGATCTCGCGGCGGAGCTCTCGCAGGGTCTGGAGACGGCGTTCGAGACTCTCGCCCGACCTTCGCTCCTCGAACCATTCGGCGGCGCGCGCGCGATACCGGAAGTAGTCATCGAGAAGTCCGAGCGCCGCACCGGCTGCCCGCACGTCGAGCCTTTCGCGGATCAGCGAGGCGATGTGGAGACGGATCTCGTCTTCCGTCCTCTCGCCGAGGGCGGAGAGGTAGTAGTCGAAGAGATCGATCGCGTCGGGTGAAGGGACGAACCTTCCCTCCTCGTCGACGACCAGCGCGCCGTCTTCGGTGGTGCCCGACAGGGACTCCGCCCACGGTCGCGGTTCAAGCACGTCTGTCGCGGAGATCGGTCGTGGGGCTTCCGGCTCATCGGCAAGCGTGCTTCGAGGGGGTGCGGAGGTGACGGGGAGGTCGCGGACGGACTCGCCGGCCGGGTCGGATCGGAAGGCGAACGCGAACAGGACGATCGTGACGGGGATCGCGACCAGGACCGCGGGATGTCGACTCACGAATGGCCCTTCACAGACCGAGCCGCTTCAGCCGGCTCGCGTGATTCTTGTAGAGCGTCTTCGGGTTCGAAGTGAAGATCGAAACCAGTCCGAAAAGCTGATTGACTTCGTCGAGATGGTTCTGGAAATAGTCGTCGCGGATCACGTCGCCGAGATGCGAGCTGCAGCGCCCGACCAACCCATCGTTCGACTCGGAGTAGAAGAGCGAGGTCAACCCGAGCGCCGGGTCGCTCAGGTCGAAGACGTTCGTGAGCACGCCCGTTCCGCTCCATGAGAAGTAGCGGACGCCGTTGACCGAGGCCGGGCCCTCGCCACAGGCAGAAGCGGGTAGCGCCTCCGGATGCGCTGCATTGAAGGCCGCGACACCCGCGCTCGAGAGGGACTCGAGGGCGGCGAGCCCGTCCTGCGGATTCGAGGAGCCCGAGAGCAGGCCGATCACCGTTCCGAGCGATTCGGCAAAGAAGTCGAGGACCGCCTGGCTGAAGGAGCCGTCCTCGAAGTTCTCGCTCAGGAAATCGGCGAGATCCGCCCCCTGGTGGGGCGTTCCGACCGTGGTCACCGAGGCGACGAGATCGGGCCGGACCGAAGCCACATACCGGACGTCGAGTCCGCCATGGCTATGCCCGATGAGGTTGACCTTCGAGCTTCCCGTGATCGCGACGATCGTCTCGACCTGGGCCAGCAGCTGTTCGCCCCGGACCTCCGTCGAATTGAACTGGCTCACCTGGGTCACGAAGACCGTCGCGCCCTTCGATCGCAGGGCAGAAGGGATGCCGTACCGGTATTCGACGACGCCGAAGAGTTCGTCGAAGCCGGCTGCGCCATGGGCGAGCACGATCGGGTATTTCGTCTTCGCGCTATTGCAGTTCCACCAGCAGAAAGCCTGGGCAGAGCCGGCCCAGGCCAGTCCGAAGGCGATGATTCCCAGGATGATGATGCGGCGCATTTCCGTTCCCCCCGGTTGGATGATCCTGGTCATGTCCGGGGCGTCCGGCCCGGTCACGATCCGGCGCGGCCCCGATCGATTCACTCATATCGCTGGAAGAGGGTCAAGCGGAAAACGTCGGGACGGGCCGGGCGGGAAACGGGATGCCGTCGCATCGGGGATTCGGAACTCCCCGGCTGTTTCGCGAATCGGACGCGTTCCGGGTCGACTCGGACTTGATCCCGGCCTCGGGATCCATGACGATGGGTTTCGATTTCATGTTGCACCCGTTCGCAGCGAGAGGGGACTGGATGGACTCGTCGGATCGTAGGCGCATCGGGGCGGAGAGAGTCGAAAGGTGGACTCGAGTCCCGTCGAGGGGGGACGGGTCCCGAAGGGCTTCGGAAGCGAGGGCACGGGCCGCGGTCGGTCTCGTCCTCGCCGGCCTCCTCTTGTCCGGAGCGGGGTGCGCGGACGCTGTCTCGCGAAGGGACCTGCTGGCGCAGATCGAGGCGGGTTCGGCTCCGCGGATCGTCGACGTGAGGTCCCGTTCCGAATACGAGGCGGCACACGTGCCGGGCGCGGTCCACGTCCCCTTTGCCTCGATGCTCTTCCACCTGGACGCGCTACCGG
>DRKE01000466.1 GCA_011051925.1 Deltaproteobacteria bacterium | reverse complement strand
CTGCGATCGGTGTGGTGGCGCCGGGGAGATCATCGAGAACCCCTGTCCCCGATGCCGGGGCGCCGGCCGGGTCGAGGGCCAGCAGACGATCCATCTCAAGGTGCCGCCGGGCGTCGAGGACGGAGCCCGACTGCGCGTCGCCGGCGAGGGCGAGGCGGGCATCGCCGGAGGGGAACCCGGGGACCTCTACGTCGTCATGCGGCTCCGGGAGCATCCGCTCTTCGAACGCGATGGAACGGATCTCCATCTCGAGGTGCCAGTGGCCTTCGTACAGGCCGCACTCGGGGCGGAGATCGAGGTGCCGACCCTCGACGGGAAGGTCCAGCTCCAGATTCCGGAGGGCACGCAATCCGGTCGTGTCCTGCGTCTGCGGGGCAAGGGATTGCCG
Organism: Deltaproteobacteria bacterium; assembly: GCA_011051925.1. Classification (GTDB taxonomy): domain Bacteria; phylum Myxococcota_A; class UBA9160; order UBA9160; family UBA4427; genus UBA4427. The sequence goes on along the minus strand of DRKE01000466.1, from coordinate 15,026 downwards.
CCCCTGCAGCCCCGGCTCGATCCGGCCCAGCTGAAGAAGATGCGCGGGGATCTCTACGTCCGGGTCTACGTCGAGGTGCCCACCAAATTGAACGAGCGTCAGCGTGAACTCCTCGAGGAATTTGCCGCCCAGTCGGGGCATGAGGTATCGCCCCGCACGAAGGGTTTCCTGGACAAGCTCCGGGATTTCTTCGAGTAGATGTTCCCGGATCCCGCGCGGATTCCTGGCGGCCCCGGTCGCGCGCGATCACGCCGGGATGCCCCGGATCGAAACGACTTCGGCGCGCCCTTTGTCGCGGACTGCTAGCCTCTCGCCTCCGGTGAACGGATACCGGATGGACCTGGGGGGTGCATGAGGGCGGGAGATCGCGGTCTCTTGGGGGAGCGAAGAGTCCGGGAAGGGGTCCGGTCGGGACGGGCCCGGGTCGGGACGGCAGCGTTCCTCCTGCTCTTCTTCCAGTTCGCTTGTGCCTTCTCCGGGTTCTCTCCGCCGACCGTGCCGCCCGAAGAGCGCGCGGCCTACGATGCGGCGATGGGAAATCTGCCGGCCGATCCCGAAGCCGCGGCGGCCGCGCTGGAAAGCTTCCTGGCCGCCTATCCGCGCAGTCTCCTGGCGGATGACGCGGCCGAGCAGCTATCGCAGCTGGCCTTTGCGGCGGGTCGCCAGGAAGAGGGCATGCGCTGGCTCGCCCGGATCCTCAGCCGCCATCCGAAGAGCGATCGCGCGCCGTCCGCGCGGCTGCGGCTGGCGCAACTCGAGTTCGCGCGCGACCGCCGGGCCGCCGCTCGGCGACTTCTCGAGCCGCTCCGCCTCGAGGACCTCGATCGGGCCGATCGGCGCGCGGCACTCCGGTTGCGGATCGCACTCGCCCGCACGCCCGTCGAACGGATGTTGCAGCTGTCCCTGCTGCAGGCGCAGCTCCGGACCGAAGCGGCTGCGCGCGGGCGCGATGCGATCGCGAGCAGCCGGCTGGAGTCCCGCCTGGCGGCCGTCGATCGCGATATCGGGAACCTGATCTCTTCGGCGGCGTCGGCGGAACTCGAGGAGATGATCCGGTCCCTGCGTGGTCGGCCCCCGACCGGCGCGATCCTGCTCGAACTGGCACGTCGGGCCCTGGACACGGGCCAGCTGGACCTGGCGACGACCCGGATCGAACGGGCGGGATCGAGTGTCGAGGGGGATGTGGAGCAGGGACGACTGCGGTTGCTGACGGAACGTCTGGCGACCCTGCGCGACGCGGCGCGGGCCGAGGCGGATCTGCCACCCCTGCGCGAACTCGCGGAGCGTGTGCGGCCGGAGACCCGAGGCGCGAGGGGAACGCTGGGTGTCGTGCTTCCGCTGACGGGTGACTTCGCCGCCTTCGGAGAAGAGAGTCTCCAGGGCATTCTCCTCGCGGCGCACGTCTTTCCGGGCGACGAGGTTCCGGGGAGTGACGGTTCCCGCCGCGGCGACGGCGGTGAGGAGATCCGGCTGGTCGTGCGTGACACGGGGGGCGATCCGGCGCGGGCCGCAGCAGCCGTTCGCGAACTCGCTCTGGATCCCGATGTCGTCGCGATCGTGGGTCCCGTTTTCAGCGCCGAATCCCTGGCGGCCGCGGAGGCGGCCGAAGCGGTCGGTGTGCCCCTCGTCACGCTCTCGACCCGCGAAGAGGTGCCGGCCGGACGATCGGAGGTGTTCCGCACGCGGACGACGCCCGGCGACGAAGTCGGCGCGCTCGTGCGTCATGCCTTCGAGGAGCTCGGGGCGAAACGTTTCGCCGTCCTCTATCCCCAGACGCGATACGGGCGCGGAATGAGGAAGCTCTATTGGGATGCCGTCATGGCACGGGGCGGAACGATGGTGGCCGCGTCGAGCTACGATCCGGAGGCGACGGACTTCTCCGGTCCGATTCGCGACATGATCGGCTACCGCTTTCTCACGCGCTGGGAACGCAAGGCCCTGGCCGAGCGGAAGAAGATCCTGCGCGCGGCCCGCCGCCTCGAGCCCGAAGACGCGGCACTCCTGCGGACGGCCGCCTATTCGATCCTCGGGCCGGAGGTCGAGCCGCTTCCGCCGATCGTCGATTTCGACGTTCTCTTCATTCCCGACACGTGGGAGACGATCGCGCTGATCGCGCCGGCGCTGGCCTTTCACGAAGTGCAGGGCGTACGGCTGCTCGGCACGAGCGACTGGGTCGACGAGGACTTGTTGCGTGTCGCGCGCCGCCACGTCTCGGGGGCGGTGATCAGCGCGCCCTTCTACGCCGAAAGCGACATCCCTCTCGTGGCGGAATTCGTCGCGCGCTACCGGAAGACCTTCGGCGACGAACCCGACGCCTATGCGGCGCAGGCCTTCGATGCGACGAACCTCATTCTCGTGCAACTCGCTTCGGGGAGGACCGACCGGGAAGACCTGCGCGAAGGCCTGCTCGACACGCGTGCCTTTCCGGGCGCGACCGGTGCGCTGACGATGCGCCCGGACGGCAACGCGCGTCGTCGGCCCTTCCTTCTCGGCGTGTCGCGAGGACGTTTCCACTCGCTGGATTGAGTGACCTTCCTGCTTGTTCGCGTCGCGTACTGCCGCTTCCCTGCCGGTTTCCGAAGATTGCAATTCGAAACCCGTTGAAGGGTCTCGCGTCTAAAGTCGACACCTTGCCGACCGCTAAAGATTCAATGGATTGCAGGCCCCCGGCTGATCAGATCCCCGAAGAACTGCCCGTTCTGGCGCTACGAGAATTCGTCGTCTTCCCGTACATGGTTCTTCCCCTCTTCGTCTCGCGAGAGCGCTCGATCGCGGCGGTCGAGGACGCGCTCGCCGCGGATCGGCGTGTTCTTCTCGTGGCACAACGCAATCCGGAGACCTCCGATCCCGATCCCGATGATCTCTACCGCATGGGGACGGTCGCGATGATCATGCGCAGCATGCGGATGCCCGACGGCCGCTTGAAGGTCCTCGTGCAAGGGCTCGGCAAGGCCCGCATCGAGAGCGTCGTCGAGCACGATCCGGGAACTACCCGCGTTCGGGTCGCCCATCTCCAGAGCGAAGACGAGTCCGTGGACGATTGGACCGTCGAAGGCGAAGCGCTCACTCGCGCCGTGCGCGCGCGGGTCGAGGAACTCCTGCCACTCAAGAATCTCCCGCCCGAGATCCTCTCGATCACGACGAACGTCCAGAGCCCGGGCAGGCTCGCCGACCTCGTCGCGTCGAATCTGCGTCTACGACTCGAAGAGGCCCAGGAGGTTCTCGAGATCGAGGACTCGATCGCGCGGCTGCGGAAGGTCGATGTCCTGCTGAAGCGCGAGCTCGAGGTCTCGTCGATGCAGGCGGACATCCAGAATCCCGTCCGCGACGAATTGGATGGCGAGCATCGTGAGGCCTTCCTGCGCGAGCAGCTCCGGGCGATCCAGAGCGAGTTGGGCGAGGTCGACCCGAGGGCCGAGGAATTCGACGAGTACCGCCTGAAGGTCGAAGAGGCGGACCTGCCCGAAGAAACCCGGGAAGAGGCGATGCGACAGCTGCGCCGCCTCGAACGGATGCATCCGGACGGACCCGAGGCCCAGGTCGTGCGCAACTATCTCGATTGGGTCGTCGAGCTGCCCTGGAACTGTTCGTCTCCCGACCGATTGGGTCTCGAAGAAGCGCGTGAGGTCCTCGATCGGGACCACGCCCACCTGTCGGTCGTGAAGGACCGCATCCTCGAGTTCCTCAGCGTGAGAAAGCTGCGCGAGGACTCCCGGGGACCGATCCTCTGCCTGGCGGGACCCCCGGGCGTGGGGAAGACGTCACTCGGACGCTCGATCGCGCGGGCGATGGGGCGGGAGTTCGTGCGGGTTTCCCTCGGCGGGGTCCGGGACGAGGCGGAGATCCGCGGCCATCGCCGGACCTACGTCGGCGCGTTGCCCGGGCGCATCATCCAGGGTCTGAAGCAGGCCGGGACGAACAACCCCGTCATGATGCTCGACGAGTTGGACAAGCTCGGTGCGGACTTCCGTGGGGATCCGTCGGCCGCGCTTCTCGAGGTCCTCGATCCCGAACAGAATTGTCGTTTCAGCGACCATTTCCTGAACACGCCCTTCGATCTTTCGCGGGTGCTCTTCATCGCGACCGCGAACATGCTCGAGCCGATCCCCTCACCGCTGCGCGATCGCATGGAGGTCATTCGACTCTCGGGATACACGCCGGAGGAGAAGGCCGAGATCGCGACGAACTACCTGATCCCACGACAGGTTGAAGAACACGGATTGAACGAGGACGCGATCAGCTGGACCCGGAATGCCATCGCTTCACTGAGTTCCGAGTACACCTATGAAGCGGGTGTGCGCAATCTCGAGCGTCAGGTCGCCGCCATCTGCCGCAAGATCGCCCGGCGACGCGCCGAGGGCGACGAATCCAAGGTCACCATCAATTCGAGAAGTCTCGATCGGCTTCTCGGACCGCCCCCCTTCCGCCATGAGAATGCCTCGAAGGACTCGGATGTCGGGCTGGTGAACGGCCTGGCCTGGACGGAAGCCGGGGGTGAGGTGCTCTCCCTCGAAGCGAATCTCTCGCGTGGGCGCGGGCTGCTCCTGACCGGCCATCTCGGGGATGTGATGAAGGAGAGCGGGCAGACCGCGCTCTCGTACGTCCGATCGATCCTGTCCGAAATGGGTGTCTGCGAGCGTGAATTCGGTCGCCAGCAGGTCCATGTCCACGTTCCGGCCGGTGCGACGCCCAAGGACGGACCCTCCGCGGGGGTCGCGATCGCCACGGCCATCGCATCGCTCGCTGCGGGGATTCCCGTTCGGGCCGATGTCGCGATGACGGGGGAGGTGACGCTGCGCGGTCGCGTGCTACCGGTGGGCGGGGTTCGCGAGAAGGCGTTGGCAGCCCTCCGCGCCGGGATCTCGACGATCGTGATTCCTGAGAGCAACGTGGCGGATCTGCGGGAGATTCCGAAGGAGCTGAAGAAGCGCATCACCTTCGTGCCCGTGAGCCACATGCGCGAGGTCCTCGACGAGGTCCTCGTCGAGTCGATCGATTGGAAGCCGGTCCCCAGGAGACGAAAAGGGAAGGGGGGGGCGACTTCCGCAGGCTCGATCGCACCGGCCCAGGCTTCGAAGCGCGGCTGACGAATTCCGCTCGTCTGGCGGCCTTCGCGAAACCCGCCCTCTGATGCGCCTTCTTTCGAGATCCAGAGGTGGATCGAGGCTAGGTTCCCGGCATGACCCGCCGCCGTCGTACACTGGCCGACCTGGGTGAGACCGCCTTGATCCGGCGGATCGCGCGGCGGGCAGGCGTGCCTCCGAAACGGACATGGCCACTGGGAATCGGCGACGACGCCGCGATCCTCCGGACCCGTCGTGGGGAGGAGCTGGTGCTGTCGAGTGACGTCCAGGTCGAGGGGGTCCATTTCCGCTTCGGGCGCGAGACGCCGCGGACGATCGGCAGACGCGCCCTGGTCGTCAATCTTTCGGATCTCGCTGCGATGGGGGCCGAGCCCGTCGGGGCACTCCTGTCCCTGTGCGTCCCCGCGACCCTTCCGGTCGCGACCTTCGACGGATTCATCGATGGATTCCTGACCGAGGCACGCCTCCACGGCTGTCCCCTGGTGGGTGGAAATCTGTCCAGAGCGAAGGATTCCAGTCTGACCGTCACGGTCGTGGGGCGGTGTCCGCGTGGCAGGGCCCTGCGCCGCTCGGGCCTCCGGGTCGGGGATTCCCTCTACGTGACCGGGGTCCTGGGTGCCGCTGCCCTCGCCCGGTTGCGCGCCGATCGCCACGGGTCACGCCTCACGCGAGTGCCCCGCCCAAGGCTCGAAGCCGGCCGCGCGCTGGCGAAGATGGGCGGGGTCCGGGCCTGCATCGACCTTTCCGACGGCCTGGCGAGCGATCTGGCCCGGCTTCTGGCCGGGACGCGCCTGGGTGCAGAGATCGATCCCGGGGCCCTTCCAGCGCCTCGGGGCTTCCGCCGGGCCTGTCGGGAACTGGGCCTCGATCCCGCCACGCTCCTCGCGGGTGGCGGTGAGGACTACGAACTCCTCTTCGCGCTCGCGTCCCATCATCCGGATGCGGGAATCGAGGGGCTGGCGGAGCGGCTGGGTGTCCGGGTCAGCCGGATCGGGGAGATCGTCGATCGCGTCGGCATCCGGGGGCTGCCCCCGGCCGGACCCGCCCACCACTTCTAGCCCTCATGAATCGCGCCGGCTGGGCCGATATGACGAGCGTGAGACTCTCTCTGACGGCCAGATTCGTGATCGGCTCGCTCGTCGTGGCGGGCGCGACGTCTTTCCTGCCCGACCTCGCGCGTCGCCTCGGAATCGGCTTTTCGGCCTGGGGAACCCTCTTCGTCGCGCTCGGTGTCGGGGGGGGCATCGGATTCTTCCTGTCCCGGATGCTGGGCGTGAAATTCGACGAACTCCGACTGGCGACCGAGCGGATTCGCGAGGGCGACCTCCGCCCGGAGATCGGCCAGCGTTCCGCGAGTGGATTTCGCGACGAGGTGGATGATCTGGCGGAAAGCCTGCTCGGGATGCTCGCCCGTCTGCGTCAGCTCGTCGTGCGTGTCCAGAGCACGGCGCGATCCGTTTCGGCTTCTTCGACGGGACTCGAGTCGGCCCTCGAACGGCTCCAGCGCAGCAGCGAGGGGATGTTGAGCACGGCCTCCCAGGTCGCCGGGGGGGTCGACCAGGAACAGGAACTGCTCGGGCAGGCCGCCCAACGGATGGCCCAGGTCTCGAGCGAGATCGAGCTGAATGCGGGTCGCGCCCGGGAGGCATTCGGTTTCGCGGCCGAGGCGAACCAGAAGGCGGGCACCGGCGTCGAGGTCGCTCGGCTCGCCATCGAGAAGATGAAGGCGGTCTTCGAACGCGCGGAGAGCACGAGCAGCAAGGTCTTCGAACTCGAGGCCAAGACCCGGCATGTCCATCAGATCACCGAGATCATCACGAGCGTGGCCCATCGGACGAATCTTCTCTCCTTGAATGCCTCGATCGAGGCCGCACGCGCCGGGGAGGCCGGTCGCGGATTCTCCGTCGTGGCGGACGAGATCCGGAAGTTGTCGGAGAGTGCCGGGCGCAGCGCGGACGAGATCAGCCAGCTGATGCATGAGATCCAGGGCGATACCGCGATGGTCGCCGACGAGATGCGCCAGTCGAGCGTCGTGATCGAAGAGGGGCGCGAAGACGTCAACACCATCGCGGGTGCGCTCGCGCAGATCAGCATGGCGGTCTCGGAGGCGGCGACCCGCTCCGAGGAGATCTTCCACGGGGCCGACAGCCATTCCTTGAACGCCGAGAGCATGGTTTCCGCCATCGAGGAGATCGCGAAGGTCGCGAGCGGGAACGGCCAGAGCGTGGCCGCCCTGAACGAGACGATTCGCGGGCAGCAGAGAACCCTCGGCGAGATCTTCGACTCCGCGACTTCGGTGAGCCGGATGGCCAGCGAACTCGAAGCGTCCCTCACCTTCTTCCGGACCGGGGCCACGGAGACCGGGGCCGACGATCCGGAGGAGCCGATGGCGGAACCCGTCGCGGCGACCGTCGAGGGCGACCTCGGGCGGGAAGAGGGCCCGGATCCGGCCATCAGCCGGGGAGACGAGCGATGACCGGACCGCTTGATTCATCGGGATCGCCGGGCAACCGGTTGCTTTCCTTCGTCTTCGAAGACGTTCGCTATGCGTTGCCGATCAGCTGGGTTCTCGAAGTCGCCGAGAAGGACCGCGTGACGGCCGTTCCCTCGATCGCACTTCCCGTCGGTGGCGTGATGAACTGGCATGGCGAAGCCCTGCCCCTCATCGCGACGGAGCTGCTTCTGGGCAGGGATCGTGACGAGGCGGGGGCGACGCCCTTCGGAGCCGCGACGACCGTCGGTTACGCACAGGAACAGGTTCTGGTCCTCGCCGACAAGCCGGGAGGCATCGCCTGGCTCGGAATGCCGGTCGATCGCGTGATCGGGCTCGTCGAAGGAGGCGGACAGCGGGATCGCCCGAAGGCGAGCGAGCTCGTCGTCGAGCGGCGTCCCGTCGAGGGACGCATTGTTCACATCCTCGACCCAGCGACCTTGGTGGTGCGGGGCGGGGAAGTGGTTGAGGGCGCCACGCACTAGGCGGGCGCACGAATTCGGGGGTATGGCATGGCACGGGTACTGATTGCGGACGACGCATCCTTCATGCGTCAGATGATCCGGGAGATCATCGAGCCGGAGGGACATGAAGTCGTCGGCGAGGCGACCAACGGAATCGAGGCCGTCGATCTCTTCAACGAGCTCTCACCGGACCTCGTCACGATGGACATCGTCATGCCGAAGCGCTCCGGAATCGATGCAGTCAAGACGATCCTCGCGGAGCACCCCACGGCCTGTGTCGTGATGTGCAGCGCCCTGGGACAGGAAACGCTGGTGATGGAGGCCCTTCAGGCGGGCGCGCGTGATTTCATCGTGAAGCCCTTCAAGCCCGACAGCGTGATCGCGACGATCGCCAAGGTTCTCGAGAAGGGCGAGTAGCACCTTGTCCCTCGACATGGCGAAATACCGCTCGATCTTCCTCGAGGAGGCGACGGATCATCTCGGCGAGATCAGCCGGGCGCTTTTCGAACTCGAGAAGGAGATGGCGAACGCCGAGGCGATCGACACCCTCTTCCGCATGGCGCATTCGATCAAGTCGATGGCGGCATCTCTCGGTTACGATGCCGTGGCGGACCTGTCCCATCGGATGGAGGATCGCATGGAGGGCATCCGCGCCGGGGGGCGCGTGCGGAGTCAAGACGAACTCGCCCTTCTCTTCCGTGCCCTCGAGGCGCTGGAAGCCATGGTCGAAGCCGTGTCGAACGAGGAGGATCCGACCCCGGCCGACGAGGCACTCCTCGCGCTCCTGGGGAAGGAGACCGCCGAGGCCGCTCCTTCGGAGACCCTTTCCGACGGATCCGTCCCCGATGCGGAATCGCAGCCGGGCCCTTCGGTCCCGATCCAGCCCGACCGAGTGGGGGGCGAACCAAAAAAAGTACGTCGCTAGAGCCCGTCGCGGCGGCGGCGGGCGCTGCGCCGGAGGCGGCTTCGGCCCCCCCGGCGGAGGGCCCGGGACCGCTCGCTGCGCCGGCCCTCAATCCGACCATCCGCGTGCGGACCGAGACCCTCGATCGCTTCCTGTCGGCGGTCGGGGAAGTGATTCTCAGTTCGAGTCAGCTACGGACCGGCGTCGCGCGTTATGCGCAGGACCCCGATGTCGCTGATGGATTCGATCGCGTCGATCGGAGGGTGGCGGAACTCCAGCGCCGCGTCCTGGAACTCCGGACGGCGCCCCTCGTCCGCGTGACGGACAACCTGCCGAGAACGGCCCGTCAGGTCGCGGAAAGGCTCGGAAAGCGGGTCGAAGTCGAGATCATCGGAGCGGAACTCGAACTCGATCGGTCGATTCTCGATCGACTGGGCGAGCCATTGCTCCATCTCGTGCGCAATGCCGTCGATCATGGGATCGAATTCCCGGCGGATCGTCAGGCCGCGGGAAAACCCGAAGTCGGGCGCATCCGGATCGAGGCGCGCCGCCAGAAGGATTCGATCGTGATCGACGTCTGCGACGATGGTCGAGGCATCGACCTCGGCTCCGTCTGTCGGCGGGCCGTCGACGCGGGGCTGATCCATCCGGATCTCGTGGCGGACCTGCCCCCCGAAGAGGTGGTCGCCTTCATCTTCCATCCGGGTCTGTCGACGGCGCAGTCCGTCTCCGAGGTCTCCGGTCGCGGTGTGGGCATGGATGCGGTCAAGGCGACGATCGAGGCACTCGGCGGGGGCGTCGAATTGCGGACGGAGCCGGGCCGCGGCACGACGACGTCGTTCTTCGTCCCGATCACCGCCGCCGTCCAGCGCGTGCTCCTCGTCCGGATCGCGGAAGAGCGGGTCGCCCTGCCGATCGCGAAGGTCGAGCGGATTCTCGAACTGTCGTCGGACGCGGTCGAGGAGGCGGCCGGGGACAGCTTCGCGCTGATCGACGATGAACCGATTCCGGTCTATGGCCTGGCGCGGCAGCTGCGGATCGATGCGGTCGAAACCGAGCGCGCTTCCGTGCCCCTGGTGATCTCCGAGGTCCACGGCGAGCGCGTTGCATTGCGCGTCGATCGCTTCGAGGGGCAGCAGGAGATCTACGTCAAGCCGGTCCCCGAACTGCTCTCGTCGGTGCGGGTCCTGGCAGGCCTGACGGTCCTCGACGACGGATGCCCCGTCTTTCTTCTCGACCTCAACCATCTGGTCTAGGCGAATGGAATCCGGACTGAAAACCGACATCGATCGTCTGGCCGGGCTCGCGGCCGTGGGCGCGGAGCAGGCGGCAGCGGCGTTCGCCCAGCTCGTCGGCGAGACGATTCGAACGCAGATGCCCGTCGTCGTGAACGCCGGGTCGGCGGCACCCCTGCGTTCGGAAACGGGGGAAGGGGCCGACCCCGCGTCGACGGGCGTCTTCTTCGAGTTCGAGGGATGCCTGGACGCGATCGTCGGAATCCTCTTCCCAGGCGTCGCCAGCGAGGCGCTCGTACGTCGGGTCGTCGGGCTCGAGTCGGGGGAACTGGTCCCGCCCGTCTTCGAATCCGCGTTGATGGAGGTCGGCAACATCCTGGCCTCCCACGTCGCCTCGGCCATTGCCGACGCTCTCGGTTCGAGGCTCCTGCCCTCGATTCCGTCGCTCGCGATGGAGGGCGCCGAGGAAGCCCTGGCCGCCTTCATCGAAGCCTCGGTCGGCGCCGATGCCCCCCGGATCGAGTCGGCCTTCGCGGCTTCGAGCGGTCTGCTGCAGGGACGTCTGGTCCTGGTTCCGACCCGCGGCGGGCCGTCGGACGCCCCGCTCGATCCGGGCGCCACGGATCCCGACGACCTCTGATACGCTCCGGCAACCCAGCTGGAGAGGCCCTTGGATCCGGACAGCCTGCGCGAATTGTTGGAAGCGGTGAAGAGCGGCCGGACCGGGATCGAGGCCGCCGCCGAACGTCTGTCCCAGCTGCCCTTCATCCAGACGACGAACGCGCGCATCGATACCCATCGGGCCCTGCGCCAGGGCATTCCCGAGGTGATCTACGGGGGGGAGAAGACCGCCGAACAGATCGTCGAAAGCGCCCGTGCCCTGCGTCACGTCGATCAGGACGTCCTCGTCACGCGGGTCGAGGCGGAAAAGGCGGCGAGAATCCTCGGACAGCTCCCGGAAGCCGAGTACGACGGGACGGCCCGGCTGGTCTGGATCGGCGCGGCGGAGCCGGCGATTCGTGGAAAGGGAACGGTGCTCGTGATTTCGGCAGGCAGCGCGGATCTGCCGGTGGCGAGCGAGGCCGCGCTGGTCGCCCGGCGCTTCGGAAACGAGGTCGAAGTGCTGCAGGATGTCGGGGTGGCGGGATTGCATCGGCTCCTGGCCTCCCACGACCGGCTGCGCGCGGCGCGGGTGCTGATCGTGGTCGCGGGCATGGAGGGAGCGCTTCCCTCGGTCGTGGGCGGGTTGGTGGACAAACCGGTCATCGCCGTACCGACCAGTGTCGGTTATGGTGCCTCTCTCGGGGGGATCGCGGCTCTTCTCGGGATGTTGACGAGCTGCGCATCGAACGTGACGACGGTGAACATCGACAACGGATTCGGCGCGGCACATGTCGCCACCCTCATCAACCGGCTCTAGCCCTGATCCGTCCCTGGCGTCGACGGACGTGCCCGGTGTCCCGGGCCCTCCCGGTTCCGAAGCGGGACGCCCCTCACCCGGTGGGGGTTTATGGGATAGCCTCCGGGCGGAAGCCGGTTGACGGAGAGGTCGCAGACGGGCGGTGAGGTTGGGGCGGAAGATTCTTCATCTCGATGCGTTCTCGGGGGCCGCGGGGAACATGTTCGTCGCTGCTCTGCTGGATCTCGGCTTGTCCCGCCAGGCGCTCGTCCAGGGGCTCGCTCCGTTGGACCTGGAGTTCAAGCTCGTCGTCCGGAAGGTCGAGCGGTCCGGCTTTGCGGCGCGCTATGTCGACGTGAAGGTGCCCGGCCGCCGTGATCGGAAGCGAGCCGAAGCACGCGCACATGCGGGCGGGAGAAAGGGACATTCGCACGGCCATGCCCATTCCCATGGCCGACGCTATTCCGAGATCCGCCGCTTGATCGAGCGGGCGAGCCTTGCTCCGGCCGTGAAGGCCCGCGCCCTGGCCATCTTCGAGGCGCTGGGTCGGGCCGAGGCGAAGGTCCATGGGGTTCCCGTCGAGGACGTCCACTTCCACGAGGTCGGAGCCGTCGATGCGATCGTCGACGTGACGGCGGCAGCGATCGGGCTCGAAGAACTCGATATCGGGCGTGTGACCTGTTCTCCGATCGGCATCGGTCATGGCACGGTCGAATCCGATCATGGTCGCCTGCCGCTTCCGGCCCCTGCGACACTCGAGCTCCTGTCGGGCATGCCCACCGTGCCGGCGGACGTCGAATGGGAGACGCTGACACCGACGGGGGCCGCCATCCTGCGGACGGTCGTCGAGGCTTTCGGTCCCCTTCCTGCCATGACGGTCGAACGGATCGGTTACGGTGCCGGGAAGGATCGCGAGGGTCCGCTGCCCAACGTCCTGCGCGCGGTGCTCGGCAGCGGGCAGGCCTTTCGGGGGGATCGGATCGTCTGCATGGAAACCAACCTCGATGACCTCGTTCCCGAGCATTTCGACTACCTGATGGAGCGTCTCTTCGACGCGGGTGCGCTCGACGTGGCCCTCCAGCATCTCCAGATGAAGAAGAATCGCCCCGGCTTTCTCGTTCGCGTTCTCGCGAGGCCGGTCGACCGGGACGTGCTGGCACGCATCCTCTTCGCGGAATCGACGGCCATCGGGCTGCGCATGGCGGAATGGGATCGGATCGTCCTGGAAAGGGAGACCGTCCGGCTGAAGACGCCGATGGGAACGCTGCGTGTCAAGCGGATCCGGGATCCGGAGGGGGGGATCGAATGTTCTCCGGAATACGAGGACTGCAAGCGGATCGCGAAGAAGACGGGCCTGCCCCTTCGCGAAGTCATCCGCCGAGCGATGGAGCAGGCACGCGAGGAACTCGGTCGATGACGGCGGCCGATCGGGAAGCCGTCGATCCGGAGGCCTTCGATCTCCTGCCCGAGCCCGACCGGGCCAATGGCGCGGCCGCACTCTGCCTGCACGGGTTGACCGGGACGCCCTACGAGGTGCGACCGATCGCGGAGGCCCTCGTGCAACGCGGCCTGCGTGCCCGGGGCCCCTGGATGGCAGGTCACGAGGACGGTGCCGATGCCCTCGCGAGAACCTCGTGGCAGGACTGGGTCGAGGGCGCCCGTTCCGAGCTCGCGGCCCTTCGATCCGAGCACGATCGGGTCTTTCTCGTGGGATTGTCGATGGGGGGACTCGTCAGTCTGTGCCTGGCGGAGACCGACGAGGTGGAGGCGATGGTCGTGATCGGAACACCGCTCGTGCTGTCCCCGCCGATCCCGCAGCTGCTGCCGCTGATCCGCCGCTTCGTTTCCTCGCGTCCCAAGACCGGTTCCGACATCCAGGAGCCCCGGGCCCGGGCCCGGCATCCCGGGCTCGAGGCCATGCCCTTTTCCGCGGTGGCCGAGCTGATCGCGCTGCAGGCGAAGGTGATTCCCGATCTGCCGAAGGTGAGGTGTCCGATCCTCGTGGCCCACGGGCGTCTCGATCGGACGGCCCGTCCCCGGGATGCGGTCCGGATCCATGAAGAGGTCGGCTCGACGGAGAAGGAACTCTTCCTGCTCGAGCGTTCCGGACATGTCGCGACGGTCGACTACGATGGCCCCGCCCTGGCTCGGGCGGCCGCCGACTTCCTCGGTCGGCGGTAGATGCGACGGGTCGCGATCCGATCGACCACGGGCCTCCGGACCCTCTGTGGACGGGAGACGGCGAAGGGTCAGGGCCGTGTCGATTCGAGCCAGGCGAGATACTCGATCAGGGAGACTTCGTCCTCGGTCGAGAGGTCGCGGAATCGCAGCCCGAGGCCGGTCGGATTCGTGCCCTGGGAATCCGTCCGGTAGCGGACCTCACCCGCGAAGCGCAATGTCCGTCCGAGCTCGGGAAGGGCGATCTCGCAGCGGATGTCGAGAGGGGTCTCGAAGTCGTCGTGGGTCGCGATGAAGATGCCGCCACGGCCGACTTCGGTCGCCAGGCAATCGAGATCGAAGCCTTCGACGCGGGCCGCCAGCCGTTGTGGATAGCGCGTGAATCGGCGATTTCCGGGGGTGTCGACCACCCGCTGGAGGCGCGCCACGAACCGGTCGGGTTCCACCGGTTCGATCACATAGCCCGCGGCGCCCACCGTGCGTGCGGCCTCTCGTCGGCTGTCGTGGAGGGCATCGTCGAGCAGCACGACCGGGATGCGTTCGATCCCGGGCAGGGCGCGCGTGGCCTGGATGAAGGTGGCGCCGTCGCTGCGACCCAGCGCATATTGGGAAAGCACCAGTTCCGGGGTCATCGCGGCCAGTCGGGCGAGCGCTTCGGTTTCGCCTCGTGCCGTCGCCGCGATGAATCCCCGCCGCGCCAGCTCCTCTCGCAGGGCCCGGTTCTCGATCAGCCGTGGACCGACCAGCAGGACCCTCGGGCGATGGCCCCGTTCCGCGATCGATTGCGGCATCCCGGTCGGCATGAAGCCCGGCGCACGGCCCGATCCCGTCGCCCGACGACTTCGCCGCGTCCGATCCGCGGCCTCCTGGGCGCGCTTCTGCAGGCTCTGGATCTGCGTGCCGATCCGGCAGTCGAGATCGGTGGCGGAGCCCAGATGGCCGCTCACTTCGAGTACGCGATCCTCCACGGAAGGCAGGGCGAGTCCACCGAGGGGGCCGGTGCTCGGCAGGATCGCCTCACCGAGCCGTTGCATCAGGACCTGGGCATCGGGGGATTCCCCGGCCAGCGGAAAGGCCAGGACCGATCCGCCCTCGACGGCACCGACATCGATTCCGAGGGATTTCAGCTGGCGCCCCGTGGCCCGCAGCTCGAGGGTCCGGTCCCGCCAGGCCTGGCGGATCGTCGCCTCGATCGCCCTGGCGTCGGCGCAGCGCCGGATATCGAGGAGCGGGAGCCCGAAGACGGGTCGCGGGCGGAGGCATTTGATGTG
>DRKE01000465.1 GCA_011051925.1 Deltaproteobacteria bacterium | reverse complement strand
GCGGCGACCTTCGGATTGGACCGGGCCAAGCTCCGCTTCGCCAAGGAGGATGCGATCGTGATGCATCCGGGACCGGTGAATCGCGGTGTCGAACTCGCCCATGAACTCGCGGATCATCGCCCGAGCGTGATTCTCGACCAGGTCCGGAACGGTGTGGCGCTTCGGATGGCCCTTCTCTACCTCGTGGCGGGGCGGCCGCGAGGCGGATCGGATCAGGGCGAGACCATTCGGGGATCGGCGGACGGAGGCGATGCGGGTTCGCGGGGAAGGGGAGGGCGTTCCTAGATGGCCCGGCTGCTGATCCGCAACGCGAGGGTTCTCGATCCCTCCCAGGAGATCGATCGAGAATCCGACTGCCTGATCGAGGACGGGCGGATCCTCGAACTCGCTCCGGGGCTTCCAGGCGAGGGCGCCGAGATCCTGGATGCCGAGGGCGCGTGGTTGGCGCCGGGCTTCATCGACATCCATACCCACCTCCGCGAACCGGGCCAGGAATACAAGGAGGACCTGGCGAGCGGGGGGACGGCGGCCGTGGCCGGCGGTTTCACGCAGCTGGCCTGCATGGCCAACACGGATCCCGTCAACGACGATCCCTCCGTCACGAAGTACATCCTCGATCGCGCGGAGAAGGACTCGCCCGCCCGCATCCGACCGATCGCAGCGGCGACCCGTCGACTCGAGGGGAAGGTCATGACGGAGATGATGGCGCTGCGCGAGGCCGGAGCGGTCGCCTTCAGTGACGATGGCGCCACGATCATGGACACGTCCGTGATGCGCCGCGTGCTCGAGTATTCGCAGCTGGCCGGTGTCCCCGTGATCGTCCATGCCGAGGATTGCCATCTGCGCGCGAACGGCGTCGTCAACGAGGGGCCGGTTGCGACCCGCCTGGGCCTTCCGGGCAATCCAGCGGCTGCCGAGGAGATCATGATCGCCCGGGACATCCGACTCGCCCGCCTGACCGGAGCCCATCTCCACGTGGCCCACGTCTCCACGGCGGGGGGCGTCGAATCGATCCGTCAGGCGAGGGACGAGGGCATTCGCGTGACGGCCGAGGTCACGCCCCACCACCTCACGCTGACCGATGAAGCGACCATGGGCTTCGACACGAGTACGCGGGTGGCGCCGCCCCTGCGTGGCGCGGCGGACGTGGCGGCACTGCGTCAGGCCCTGGCCGAAGGGGTGATCGACGCGATCGTGACCGATCATGCACCGCATGCCAGCTACGAGAAGGAAGTCGAGTTCACGGCAGCGCCGCCGGGCATGATCGGGCTCGAAACCGCGGTGGCCGTCACACTGGAGCTGGTTCGCGAGGGCGTGCTGTCGCCCCTCGAATTCGTGCGCCGACTCTCGACGAATCCCGCTTCGCTCCTCGCTCTCGAGGGGGGGACGTTGCGGAAGGGAGCGCCCGCCGACGTCGTTCTTCTCGACCCCGATCGGGAATGGACCTACGACGCCGCCCAGGGCTTCTCGAAGAGTCGGAATTCGCCCTGGACCGGCCGGCGACTCCGGGGCCGGGTGGTCGCGACCGTCGTCGCGGGTCGGCTCGTCTACCACCACGAACGGGGAGTGTTGATCCGATGAGCGGCGAGACCGATGACCTGCTGGGCCGACCCGTTCGCCCGGCCGCCCTGGTGCTGGCGGACGGCGCCGTGTTCCGGGGGCGGGCTTTCGGCGCGGAGACCGTCTCGACCGGGGAAGTGGTCTTCAATACGAGTCTTACCGGATACCAGGAGATCGCCACGGATCCCTCCTATGCGGGGCAGATCGTCGTGATGACCTGCACCCAGATCGGGAACGTGGGGGTCAACGCGGAAGACGACGAATCCCGCCGCCCCTTCCTCTCCGGCTTCGTCGTGAAGGAACTCTACGGAGTTCCGAGCAATTTCCGATCCGAAGGCACCCTCGACGAGAAACTCGCGGCCGCCGGTGTGCCCGGTATCTCGGGGATCGATACCCGGGCCCTCGTTCGGCGCATCCGGAAAGGGGGGGCACAGGTCGGTGTTCTTTCCACGGATCCCGCCGTCCAGGGCGAGGCGGATCTGCTCGCCCGGGCCCGCAATGCACCGGGTCTCGACGGTGTCGACTGGGTCGCACGGGTCACCTGTGATGCCCCCCATGAGGTCTCCGAAGGCGCATGGCAGGGAATCGAGGGCCGATTGCCCGGGCCGGCGAGGCCGAGCCGGCGACTCAAGGTCATCGCCTACGATTTCGGGGTCAAGCGGAACATCCTCCGCCTCCTGGTCGAACAGGGATTCGACGTCACCGTCGTTCCTGCGACCACGCCCGCCGCCGAAGCCCTCGCGCTCGATCCCGATGGGATCTTCCTGTCCAATGGCCCGGGCGATCCCGCCGCCGTCGGTGGCGTCCAGCCGATCGTCCGGGAGCTGGTGAAGTCGAAGCCGGTCTTCGGCATCTGTCTCGGGCACCAGATTCTCGGTCTCGCCTTGGGGGGGACGACGCGCAAGCTGAAATTCGGTCACCACGGCGGAAACCAGCCCGGGCAGGATCTCGCGACGGGAAAGGTCGCCATCTGTGCCGAGAACCATGGATACGCGGTCGATGCCGAGAGCCTGCGGGCGGCCGGCGAGCCCGTGCAGATCACGCACGTCAATCTGAACGACGGTACGGTCGAGGGGCTGGCCCACGAGACCCGACCGCTCTTCTCGGTCCAATACCACCCGGAGGCTTCGCCGGGTCCGCACGACGCGGCCTACTTCTTTTCCCGGTTCCGTGCGATGGTCGAACGGAGCGCAGAAGGAGAGAAGGTGACGGGAGTCGAAATCTGCTCGATGGGCTCGCAGGGGTAGCCGGTGCCGCGAAGAGAAGACATCCACACGATTCTCGTGATCGGTTCGGGCCCGATCGTGATCGGCCAGGCCTGCGAATTCGACTATTCGGGGACCCAGGCCTGCAAGGCGCTGCGGGAGGAGGGCTACCGGGTCGTCCTGGTCAATTCCAATCCGGCCACGATCATGACCGATCCGGAAACCGCGGATCGGACCTATGTGGAGTGCATGACGGTCGAGGCCGTCGAGCAGATCATCGAAGCCGAGCGGCCGGACGCCCTGCTTCCGACGATCGGAGGGCAGACGGCCCTCAATCTGGCCATCGATCTCGCCGGGGCGGGCGTGCTCGAGAAACACGGTGTCCAGTTGATCGGAGCCAGTCTCGACTCGATCAACATGGCGG
>DRKE01000464.1 GCA_011051925.1 Deltaproteobacteria bacterium | reverse complement strand
GAGCCCGCCTTGTTGTGGAAGGCATCGATGTAGCCGTCCGTGCCGGTGCCCTCGGCTTCCGGTGCGAAGGTGCGGACCAGAAGTCCCGAGATCAGCCCCCCCACCACGGGCAGGACGAAGAGCACCCAGCGTCGGGGCGGGGCCTCCGGAATCGAGAGATGCGATGCCTCACCATGAGGCTGGGGGATGACGATCCGGGCCCAGTCGTGCATCGTGACGTCGGTCGCGAGGTGCAATAACTCGTTGAAGACCAGTGCGCCCACGCCCGAGAGCAGTCCGATCAGGACCGAATAGAAGTAGATCGTGCGTGGATTGATGCTCGTCAGCCACTTGCGGAGCGATCCGACATCCAAGACCTTCATCAACGCGCATTTCCCATCGACTCCCATCGACGCTTTCCTCCAGCGGGTCCACGTTGGGGATCCGACGGACCAGGGCGCACGGAAGCCATTACGGGGGAAGTCGTTCTTCCCGGACCGGGACTGTAAGCGATGAAAGAACGATCATCTACGCAGATCCCGAAATCCTGTACATTGGACCGGAGCGAGGCACCGACAAGGGGGGATTCGCGAGCATGATCTTCGGCTTCCTGATCATCTGGGCGCTCACGGCCTTCGGGCTCTGGATCGCTTCGCTGACCGTGCCGGGCGTTCGGGTACGCTCGACGAGCGGGCTGTGGCTGGCCGCCCTGGTCCTGGGCCTCGCCAACGCCTTCATCCGCCCCCTGCTCTTCTGGCTGACCCTGCCCCTCACCGTTCTCTCCTTCGGGCTCTTCGCCCTGATCCTGAACGCCCTGATGATCCAGGCCTCGGCATCGCTCGTCGACGATTTCGAGGTCGAGGGTTTCGGAGCCGCCCTGCTGGCTGCGCTCGTGATGGCCCTGCTCGGCATCATCGGTTTCATCCTGATCGAATGGTCGATGATGGGCACGGTTCATTGGATGATGATGGAACATCGTCACGGCCGCCCTTTCTAGACATGCCTGATTCGCATCCGACCGGCGGCAGGCGAGGAACCCACGGACCCCAGGGCGTCGGTGTCCTGGGCGCGATGGCGATCGGAATCGGTGGCATGGTGGGCGGAGGGATCTTCGCCGTCCTCGGAACGGCGGTCGAACTCGCCGGCGGCGCGACGCCCCTCTCGTTCGCGCTCGCCGGCTCGATCGCGCTCCTCACGGCCCATTCCTATGCACGATTGTCGGCCACCCATCCGAGCGCGGGAGGGACCGTTTCCTTCCTCGATCGGGCCTTCGGCGCCGATCTCTGGACGGGCACGATCAACCTCCTCCTGTGGTTCAGCTACCTGGTCACGATCGCACTCTATGCGAGCGCCTTCGGCGCCTATGGAGCACGCCTGTGGACCCCCCATCCCTCCCCCTTGCTGCACCACGCCCTCATCAGTGCCGCCATCGTACTGCCCGTCGCGATCAATCTGCTGAACGCCGAGTTCGTGAGCCGGACGGAAATCTACATCGTCGTGGCCAAGCTCCTCGTGCTGCTCGTCGTCGCCATCGCCGGCACGCAATCCATCGATCCGGCACGGCTCGGCGTCGGGACCTGGCCGGATCTTCCCCGCGTCCTGACCGGTGGAATGATCATCTTCGTCGCATACGAAGGGTTCGAGCTGATCGCCAATGCCGGCGAAGACGCGCGGGATCCGAAGCGCTCCCTGCCCCCGGCCTTCTACGCTTCCGTCCTCTTCGTGATCGCGCTCTACGTGGCCCTCTCCGCCGTGACCGTCGGATCCCTGCCCCTCGAAGAGATCGACGCGGCCAGTGAGTACGCCCTCGCCGCCGCGGCCCGCCCCGCCCTCGGACCGGCGGGCTTCACCATGGTCGGGGTCGCAGCGCTCCTTTCGACCTTCTCGGCGGTCAACGCCACGATCTACGGCAATGGACGCCTGGCCTACGTCCTTGCCAAAGAGGGCGAGCTTCCCGAACTCTTCGAGCGACGCGTCTGGAACCGGCCTGTCGGTGCGGTTCTCGCAACCGGCTTCCTGGCCCTCCTGCTCGCCAACCTGCTCGACGTGACCCAGATCGCGATCATTGCGAGCGCAGGCTTCCTGATGATCTTCACGGCCGTGAATCTCTCGGCCTGGAAACTTGCGCGATCGATTCGGATGCATCCCGCACTGGCTCTTCTGAGTGCCTTTGCCAGCGGTTCGGCACTGATCCTGCTCGTCGTCCACACGAGCCGGGACAATCCGATCGCTCTCGTCCTGATCGCGTTCTCCTGGTGTGGATGCCTGATCGGGGAGGCCGTCTACCAGCGCGTCTCCGGCAGGGAGTTCACCGTCGGCGACGATCCGCCGACCATGCCGGATTCGAGATAGGCCGGCGATCAGCCCGCGGCGACTCCGTCGCGAATCCATTCGATCGCCCGCTCGAGATCCTCACGCGGGAAGTACCGGACCTCCGCCCGCCGGAAGATCGGCTTCGCGGCGGCCGTCGCCCAGCGTTCCCACGTACGGTCGCCGACGACCGCACATCGGGTCACATCGTTGGCATGCTTGAGATCGAATTTCAGTTCGTCCCAGACCGCACGCAGGGCGACGCCTTCGAGATCGACGATTTCGACCAGACATCGAATCGCACCGTGCTCCCCGATGAACGCCTCCAACTTCGGCACGAGCTCTTCATAGTCCTCGTGCAACACCTTTCCGGTCACACGGAGCGCGACGACGTCGCCGCTCGTCCATTCATCGATCACCTCGAACATGTCGCGCCCTCTCTACTCGGTACGATGGCCGTCGGCCAGTCGCCTTCGTTCAGCCCTCAAGGCCAGATCCCGCGCTCCAGGGAAACGTTCGCGACCCGTGAGATCGCGAGTACGAACGCCGCCGCCCGCAGGGTGACCGGCTCGAGCGGTTCGTCGGGAACCGGATGACGCTTCCGGGTCTCCACCAACGCTTCCCGGATGGCAGGCAGATCCTGCGCGATCTGCTCGCGCGTCGCCAATACGGTCTCGACCGCGGCCACCATCTTCTTTTCGAGTCTTCCGTTCACCTCTTCGAGATCCCACTGCTGGTTCTCGGTATTCTGCACCCATTCGAAGTAGCTGACGACCACACCGCCCGCATTCGCGAGGATGTCGGGAACGAGGGGGATCCCACGTCCAGCGAGAATCCGATCTGCATCGGGTGTGGTCGGTCCATTCGCGCCTTCGACGACGAGTCGGGCCCCGATCCGAGGCGCATTGTCACGCCGGAGCTGTCCTCCGATCGCCGCCGGAATGAGGATGTCGCAGGGCAGCTCGAGCAGCCGTTCCCTCGCGACGGTCCGCGTGCCGGCGAGGCCGACCACCGTTCCCGCCTCCTCGTGGTGTTCACGGACCGCTTCGATGTCGAGTCCGTCCTCGAGGGCGATCGCCCCGTCCACATCACCGATCGCGACGATGCGGGCCCCCGCTTCGGCAAAGAGCCTCGCGACGTTCGATCCGACGTTGCCGAATCCCTGGATCACGATCCGAGCGCCCTCGACCGAATCGAGACCCTCGACGAGACCTCGCGACAGTGCCTCCCGGGTCACGAAGAGGATTCCGCGGCCGGTCGCTTCGCGGCGCCCCTGGGAGCCCCCGATATCGATCGGCTTGCCCGTCACCACGGGCAGGTTGTTTCGACCCGGATGCAGCTGGTCGAAGGTGTCGTAGACCCAGGCCATCGTCCGCTCGTCGGTATTGATGTCGGGGGCGGGGATGTCGGTCTGCGGTCCGATCTGGTCCCCGAGCTCCGAGATGAAACGCCTCGTGATCCGGCGCAGATCCGCCTCGGTCAGCTCCCGGGGATCGCAGCGGACACCCCCCTTCGCACCGCCGAAAGGCACGTCGGCGACGGCGCATTTCCAGGTCATCCAGGATGCGAGGGCGCGAACCTCATCCGCCGTGAGGCCGGGGTGGTATCGCAGTCCCCCCTTGCCGGGTCCGCGTGCGCGATTGTGGAGAACGCGATGGCCGGTGAAGGTCGTCACGTCGCCCCCTTCGGTCAGGATGGGAAACTCGACCGTCACGGTCCGCCGCGGGCGCTTCAGGGATTCGATGAGCCCGGTCTTCAGGTCGGGCAGATAGCGACTCGCGAGATCGAATTGCCGCTGTGCGATCCGATAGGGATTCAGATCCTCCTCCGATACCGATTCCGTCCCCGATCTC
>DRKE01000463.1 GCA_011051925.1 Deltaproteobacteria bacterium | reverse complement strand
TCGAAGAATCCGCCCCGCCTTTCGATCCAGGAATAGGAAAGCACGCTCCGCGCGCCGCGCCGGAAGACCATCCGCCGCGCGCGAGGTCCCCCGTCGACGATCTCCTCGAAGCGTTCCTCGACCGGCGCATGGCCCGTCGCAGGCCAGGCCAGGCGCGGGGTCAGGATCGAGTATTCCCTTTGTTGCTCGTTCGCCACGCCTAGCATGATCTCGACGGGGATCCCGTCGACCAGCACGCGGTGACGCGCATGGGCGAGATAGTGGACACTGCCCATGAAGTTGTAGTCGATCGGACGGGGGGCCTCGGGGTCCTCGCCAAACACCCGGGTCAGCAGCGCCCGGGGGCTT
Source organism: Deltaproteobacteria bacterium (assembly GCA_011051925.1). Lineage (GTDB taxonomy): Bacteria > Myxococcota_A > UBA9160 > UBA9160 > UBA4427 > UBA4427. The sequence continues at coordinate 4,658 of DRKE01000463.1, read as the reverse complement.
TCCTCGAGACCGCGCGCCGCGACCCAGGTCGGCCCGAAGCGGTCGAACGCGATGAAGAGGACGAGCAGGGCGGCGATGGCGAATGTCTGTCCGGTCGCCCGACCCGACCCGTCCCCCACGGCCCGCTCGACCCCATAGTCGCCGGCCGCCGCATCCGGCGCCCGGCTGCCCAGCAGCCGCTCGAGCCCGAGATCGATCCCGTAGATCGCCGTCAGGCCGACGAGCAACATCGCGATGCCTTGGAGATTGTGGATCGAGTGGATCGACGAATGGGGATTGAGAACCAGGCTCACGACCCGGAAGCCATTGGTCACGAAGGCCACGATCGGCGCCAGCGCGATCAGGATGGCGGCGTGCCAGCCACGGCGCTCGAAGAGATCGATCAACAACACGGTCAACATGCTGAGGGTGAGCATCGTGCGGACCCCGCTACAGGTCTCGATCACGATGAACGTGTTCTCGGGGCGCAGGATCTGGTCGCCCTGGACAAAGGCCTCGAAACCCAGGGCGTTGAGCAGCAGGCCCGCGAACCAGGCCGTCGCCAGCTGGATGGGAAAGATCACCGCCGCCAGCAGGACGGGCGGAACCGGAAGGGCGAAGCCGAGGAAGAGGATCGGCAGCCAGAAGGCACGAAGAGCCCGGCCCCCGCCCAGCAACAGGACGATGCCCACGAGCAGCGCGATCAAGCTGAGGATCTGCAGATCGAGGGCCCCCGTGTAGGCGCCCCACGAAAAGAGCGCGGTCGCCAGAAGCAGGAAGCCCGCCGCGGACAGGGGGCTCCCGGGCCCTCGCAGCAGGTCGAGATAATGGCTCCGGCGATAGAAGAGCCAGAGCGCGAGGATCAGGACGGGTGCCCCCGCCGCCTCGTTCGCCTCGAAGAAGAAGCCCTCGGTCTGGCCCTCGAGCGAATGGATGCTGGGCGGAAAGAAGGCCGGATAGTAGGCGAAGGCGATGAGCGCCAGCACGAGGAACCAGCCGATGAACCGTCCGCTCCGCGCTCCGGCGCGGAGGGCCGCTCCGTCGGCCACGTCGGAGTGGATGGCACCCTCACCCACGATCCTGCTCCCGCTTCTTCACGTCGCCGGCCGGGTCATCCGTGGGCGGGCCGACGAGGCGTTTCCAGATCCTCCCGGTAGCGCGCGCGGGGCCGCAGCAGATACCCCGCCTGGTATTGTTCGAGCGCATGGGCCACCCATCCTGCCGTCCGGCCGATCGCGAAAAGCGCTGTCGCGCTACCGATCGGAAATGCGAGCGCCCGCGCGATGGCGACCAGACCGACATCGATCGAAGGCCCACCGAAGCCACCCTCCTGCATCGCGTCGACCAGGGCGAGCGCCGATCGCACCTCGGGGCTCTCGCCACGCAATTCGCGCGCGATCTCGATGAGCAACGTACCGCGTGGATCGGGATGGGGCGCGTAGATCGGATGGGCGAATCCCTCGATCACCTCGCCGCGGCGCTGGCGATCGTGGACGACCTGCTCGACCCGATCCGCGGGCCCGGCTTCCCGAAGCAACGCATCGACCCGGTCGGCGGCGCCGCCATGGCGGGGGCCCGAAAGCGCGGCGAGCGCGGCCGAGAGACAGCCATAGACGTCCGCTCCGGTCGAAGCGACGACACGCGCGGCAAAGGTCGAAGCGTTCAGCTCGTGGTCCGCCGCGAGGACGAGCGCGCGATTGAGTGCCCTCTCCTCGTCCTCGGTGAGATCGCGGGAAAAGGCGGCCCCGATCGCACGCGCGAGATTGGGTGCCGCCAGGGACGCCCTCATCGCGACGAGTGGATCGGCCGATCCGTCCGCGCCCTCCCTTTCCACACCGAATCCGAGAAGCGCCACCATCCGGCGCAGGATGCCCCTGGCCCGGGCATGCACGATGTCAGGATGCCAGCTGAATCGCCCCGGATCCCCGGCCGCCAGAAGGGAGATCGCGACGCTCAGGACCGAAAGAGGCCCGATGCGCTCCGGAATCGCCTGCAGGAACGCCTCGGAATCGAGTCCGGGGCCGTCGGGATGCCAGTTCGCCGGTTCGGGACGCTCCTCCCGCCAATCGCCCGACCAGAGGCCCTCGGCGACCCATTCGAAGCTGCGGCCCTCCCGTGCGAGATCGAGGGCCGCGCGTCCCCGATAGACCGGCCCCCTTTCGAGGGAGATCAGGGTGATGGCGCTGTCCATGACCGGCTCGCCCTGGCGAAGCGCGGCGGCCGCGACCGGCCCGTGACCCGCTCGGGCATCGCGCCTCGCACACAGACGCTCGAGGTCCCGCCGTCGATAGCGGCGCGCCCGTCCGCGTCCCCCGGGCACACTCTGGATGAGGCCGCGACTCGTGTAGGCATAGACGGTGGGCAGCTTCACCCCGAGAAGCCTGGCCGCCTCGGCGGCACTCAGGAACTCGTCCTGGGGCTCGTCCGCGAAGCGCGGGGCCCCGACGGCGGCCGCCGCGGCCCTTGCGGCCCGGGAAGGCTCGTCGACCCTGCCGTGGCCTCCCGGCCGTTCGGCGCGGTCGATCGGTTCGACTGGCTGGTCGGTCTGGGGCATGACGATCGCTGCTCCGGAGTCCATGATCCGAATATTGATTAGCTGAATCAACTTGATCAATATTGGATCGATTGTCAAGCTGTTTCCGGGTGTTCCGCGTGACCACGATGGTGTCGCCGGGGCCCGATTCCGGAGGAGGGGCCAGATCTGGGAACCGCGACCCTGCTCGTCCTTTTCGCGGCGAGCCTGCTCACCGCCGGCGTCTCGGCCGTCCTCGGCATGGCCGGCGGGATCATGCTGCTGGCCGTCATGCTGATCTTTCTCGAGCCGGCGGTGGCGATCCCGATCCACGCCCTGGTCCAGCTGACCTCGAATTCCAGCCGGACCCTGATCCATGCCCGGGCGGTCCGCCGGGATCTGCTGCTTCCCTACACGCTGCTTCTGCTGCCCGCCGGCGCGCTCACCGTCCCCCTCGTCCAGCATGCCCCGGCCGATGCCCTGCGTCTCGCCATCGGCGTCTTCGTCCTCGTGGCGACGTGGCGGAGACGCTGGCTGCTGTTCGGCTTCGATCCCGAACGGATTCCGATCGGCCGTCGCTTCGCGCTGCTCGGCGGGGCCGCGGGCGCGATCGGCCCGATCATCGGCGCGACCGGCCCCTTGATCGCTCCCTTCTTTCTCGGCATCGGTCTCGACCGCTTCGAACTGATCGGCACGAAAGCCGCCTGCCAGGCCACGGCCCATCTCGCCAAACTGCTGCTCTTCGGCCTCGCGGGTTTCGCCTTCTACGAGTACGGCGGGCTCATGCTCGCCATGGCCGCCGGCGTCCTCCTCGGCACCTGGCTCGGCACCCGACTCCTCCACCACATCGACGACGCCCGCTTCACCTGGCTCTACCGCCTGGCGCTCACCGCCATCGCCCTGCGCCTGGTGTGGAGCGGCCTGGTAGCGCTGGCACGCTAGTTCGGACGTCGTCGCGTCATGCCCAACCCCAGCAGACCGAGCCCCAGCAGCACGCCCGTCGTCGGCTCCGGAACGAGCGCGACACTCGTACTCCCGAGACTGAAGTCTCCGGGAGCCAATGCCGCGAAGCCCACGTCGGACCCACCGAAAATGATGTCCCCTTGAAGAAGGACCGAATCGACCTGCCCGACGCCGTCACCCGGTGAAAGGACCTGGAAGGTCAGCGTCGTGATCAACGTCGGCGGACCGGCATTGCCCTCTTGGGTCGGGGCCGCTCCGAATTGGACCGTTCGGAGCGAACCGACGGGATCCATCGGAAGCGAAAACGGATTGGCCACTCGCTGGAGGGAGCCTAGCGGGCCGCCGAAGATCGAGAAGGGCGGATCCGTGGCCCCCGTGAGAAGCAGCTCCGAGGGGTCCCAGACGACGGACGTGAAGATACCTGCGAGCGACGGCGTCCCGTCGTAGCTCGCGACGATATCGACATGGAATGTCTGCCCGACCGCGACGACCGCCCCCCCGGTATCGTCGAAATGCTCGATCGAAACGAGGGCACTCGCGGAAGAGGCGAGAACGATCGCGAAAACCGATACCGAAACGCTCGAGAAGAAGATCCGCATGGCCGAAGCCTCCCGATTGCGAGACGATTCACCAGCCCCCAAAGGGACATGGCTACGCGTACTCGTCGTTCACCGGAGCAAGACTCCGATGTCACCTCCCAGGGTTCCACGCGCCCGAAGGCGCGCCGACCTGACATGACTAACACACGGATTCAGTAAAAGGGAAACTTCCTGCTCGAATGATCCGCCCCCGGCACGAATCGAGAGGGCGAGACCTGACGCTCCGTCACCGAATCCCGCCGATCGTGCCCGACGCGAGAGGCCGGTGCGGCGCGGTCGGCGTGAAATCAAGCGCAGGTGCAGCCACTGGCCCGCCATGCCGGCCGTCCGAAAGACGAGCGCCCGCCCCCCCTGACTGCTGCACCATGAGCACCGAGCCATTCACGCAGATCGTGCCGCGCCGGCCTCGGCTTCTGGAGATCAACACCCACGTCAGTTCCCCGGAGTCGAGTACGAATGCCGAAACCGGGCTACGGGTCGTAGCGGATCACGCTCCGGATCACCTCGCCCTCGTGCATCAGCTCGAAGGCCTGATTGATGTCCGCGAGGGGCATCGTCCGCGAAACCATCTCGTCGAGCTTCACGCGGCCCTTCATGTAGCGGTC
>DRKE01000462.1 GCA_011051925.1 Deltaproteobacteria bacterium | reverse complement strand
CGAATCGCGATCGGATAGACCGGTCGAACGATGCACTCCACGTCGAATTCCTCGACGAGCTTCACGATCCGACCGGTCGCGAGATAGGAATAGGGACTGCGGAAGGACCAGTAGAGATCGAAGGAAAGCGACAAGCGGGGCCTCCTCGTGATGTTTGACCTGGCGTCAGGATAGTATGAAGTCGACCCGATCCGGAATGGTGATTCCGCCGGCCAATGATCATTGGTTCCCATTGCGACCGGTTTCCCGGTCGCCTGTCCTCGAGAACGGATCGCATGAGAAGATCTGCCCCTCGGGCAGCCTGCCCTCGCAGTCCTCTCGCGATCGATCGGGGATCGTCAGGAATGGCCCGTGCCAAGCCATCCCGCCGACACCCGCTCGTCCTGCGCTGACCAGGGCCGACGAGATCTGACGGAGCGACATTTCGTAACGCCTGTACAGCCTCCGAATAATGGCTCACCGCGACGGGCCCCGAACTCCGAAGGGGCTGGCATGGACACCAGGAGATGTCGTCATCAATACACGCTTACGTGTATTATTCTCGAATCGCTCCAAGCATTCACATACCGATCGATTTCCGTTGTATTGCGCATCCGTCCGTGAGAGACTGCGATGGGAGGGGGAATCGACTTTCGAGCCGATTCCAGCCGGATCTGCTCGTCGCGGATCGCGCTTCGTCTCCCTCGAGCCCATTGCTGGGCCGGATCCCGTCGCCCAGGGGTTCGGTTCCCGGGAGACAAGATCAACATGCTGCGATCCGCCTTCTCGCGTTCGACTTTCCATGGATGTCTCGTCCCACTTCTCGCCGCCATCGTGCTCGTTCTGCCCTCGGCATCTCCGGCCCTCACGCTCGACGTCACGGGCGTCATCGGATCCGGGTTCTCGACATGGACGTTCAGCGGCACGACGAGATCCTGGGCCATTCCTGCGTCTGCCCAGGCGGACGGGGCACTCGCGCTCGGATCGAATCTCCTGATCGGCCGCCTCAACAACTTCCAGACGACCGATTTCAACAGTGGCCCCTTCGGCACATTCGATCTGCAGAACGTGCCCCTGTCTGCTGGAGCGACCGTCGCGGGATCCACGAGCGGAGTCCACGATCTCGAAGGTTTCACCTTCCAGGATCTCCCGAGATTCGCCTGGTTCGCGAACGGTGCCTTCACGGGAAACGAGACGATGACCTACGGGGGAACGGCCATCGCCCCCTTCGAGATCAGTCTGCTCGACGGCATCGTGAACCTGGGGGACATGGCGACCGTGACCGCACACGATTTCGTCCTGGGCGATCTCACGATGAACTTCACCGCCGTCCCCGAGCCTTCGACGGCCCTCTTCCTGGCCGGCGGCCTCATCGGGCTGATCATCCGGAGCGGGCGGGGACGCGACACTCGCTCGGAAAGCCGAGTGTGAACGATCCGGAGGCTCGACGGACCGGAGGACGCCCGGGCGAGCGTCAATAGACCTCACGCGTGAAGATCAGATGGTCACGGCCCTCCCAGATCCCGAAGGTGGCCCGGGCACGCGGATCATCGTCGAGGATGCCGTCGAGGTTTCCGTCCTCGGGCCAATCGAAGCGGAGCCAGGGGAGGTCCGCGCCCGACGGGCCCAGATCGACGACGATGTCGAGCGTCCCATCGAGCTCCGGTGCCGAGAGAACGAGACCGCTTTCTCCGGCAAAGAGCGGACTGTTCGCGATCGACGGAGTCGAGGAAAGATTCGCCGGCGAGGGCGTGAGCACGAGCGCAGCGGCGGGAATCACGCTGCAGCTATCCGATTCATCATCGACGAAGACCTCTCCATCGAAATGCTGGACCCGGAGCGCCATCGGAAGGTCGACGAGTTCCGATCCGTGGGCATTCTCGAAGCGCAATCGGCCGAACTGAAAGCGCTTCGAAACGTCGAAGCCGATCCCCGTTCCCGCCGACGTCCCACCGAAGACCCAGGGATTGCCTGCATAGGCTGTCGAGTCCTCGTCGAGGACGTCGATCGAGAGCTGCACCTCCGCGTCGAATGGCGCGACCGGAGCGCTGCGAGCGATCGCCAGCCCGGTCCCGACCGAAAAGATCAGCGTCCCCGTCCCGTCTCCGTTCGACTCGATCAGGGGATTGGAGGAGGCTCCGGGCAGACCGCTTCCATCGAGGGTCGCCCCACCGACGGAGTACTCCCATCCGGAAAGGGAGTCGTTCGTCAGTCGCCACCAATCCCCCGCATAGTTCCTGGTCGTTTCTCCGGAAACGTTCACGGCACGGACTTCGAGTCGGGGCTCTTCGCCGCTCACGAAACCGAATGGCTGCCCCAGCCACGTGAAGGCACCGATGCCACAGGCCGTCTGGAAGCGTGGCGAATTCCCGCTCACTTCGAATCGACTGGGAGCGAACCGACCGACGATGGCCGACTCGGTTCCCGTGATGTCCCCCGTACCGAGATAGTCCCCGTCGGCCACGCTCGCCGAGAGCCGGATCGCACCGACTTCGTCGAAGCTGAGGGATGTCCCCTCGAAGGTGCCGTCCGGATCGACGGCGCTGAAGGCGTCCCCGTTTCCGATCTCGCCATCGTCCGAGGTCCCGTTTCTTCCACCGGCGGG
>DRKE01000461.1 GCA_011051925.1 Deltaproteobacteria bacterium | reverse complement strand
GGCTTCCTCCGTGACATCGGCGCCTCCGGTACTCGTCCCGAGCAGGACCGCGATCCTCTCCGGGCGCCAACGCTCGCGCAGCCCCGTCAGCTCCGACCCGAGGCCCTCGAGGAGATGTCGGGCGATCCGCGTCGTTCGCGTCGACCAGGCCTCGAGCGCCGCGGGGAGGCAAGGCAACTCCAGATCGACCGCCCCCACGACGGTCTCGAAAGGAAGTTCGATGGGAGAGGGTCCGAGGCCCGAGCGACCCTCGAAGAGCGAGGCCCGCACCCGGTCGCGGTCGTGCCCGATCGCGTTGCACATCGCGAATCCGGTGATCGGGATGGGGAAATGCGACATCCGGCAGCTGCTCCTCGGTTCTCTCGACTTTTCGTCCGCATCGGCGACGGAACGCGGCCCATCCGTCCGTCACTTCGCGTTCCGGGAACGTCCCGAACCTCAGACCGGAACCTCATGCGCCTCGATGGACCCGCCCGCCCGCTTCCGATGCCGGCGGGAAGCCAGCAACATGTCCTGGAAGTCGTTGTCCTCGCGAAAGACGTCACCCGCCAGGACGCTGATGACGCCGGATCGCAGTCGACCGTCATCCGGAGCATTGTAGATCAGGTTCTCGACGAAGCGGGTGTTGTAGAAGCGATAGACGAGTGACGCGAAGGTGTCGTACCCGCGCTTCATCGACGCCTCCATGGGCTGCATGAGGTCCGGATCGGACTCCCTTCCGGACTCGAGCGCAGGCAGCAGTCGATCCGCAACGACGAGACCGCGATGGATCGCCAGGGAGACACCCGACGAAAAGACCGGATCGATGAAGCAGGCGGAGTCGCCCACGCATGCGAACCGAGCACCGGACGGCGCGGTGTTCTCGAAACTGAAGTTTCCGACGAGCTCGGTCGCATGGCGATGGGCACCCGCCAGCAGTCTTTGGAAGAGGGGGCTGTGGTCGATGTAGTCGTCCAGTCGCTTCTTTCGAAGCCCCGATCTCCGGGTCACGAGGCCGACACTCAGGCGGTTCTTCGTGAGCGGAATCGCCCAGAGCCAACCATCGGGAATCGAGACGATCCGGATATCGTTGTACGGCGCGAATTCCTGCTGGGTGGCCTCACTGAGCTGGGAGTAGTGGGTGTAGACCGCTGCCTTTCCGAACTGTTCATAGGCCCGGATCGTACCCATCTGCTTCCCGAGCAGTCGATCCTGACCCGTGGCATCGATGAAATAGCGGGCGCACACGCGGTCTCCGCCCGTTCCCACCCTGACGCCGTCTGCTCCGAACTCGACCCGGTCGACCCGGACGCCATGGCGAACCTCTGCGCCCGCCTCGATCGCGCGGTCGCGAAGGAGCGTGTCGAAGCGAGCGCGATCGACCTGCCATGCATGACGCTGGGGTCCCGGCATCGCCTCGTTGAAGTCGAACGATTGTCGCCGACCCGTCTCTTCACAGACGAATTGCGCACCGCGTTTGAACAGGAACACGTTCGGATCCGGATCGACCCCCAGATCCGTCACCAGGAGTTCCGCGGCGGGAAGCAGCGATTCGCCGATGTGGAAACGCGGGAAGATCTCGCGCTCGAGAACCAGGACGCGCACGCCCGCTTCCGCGAGACGGATCGCCGACGACGTTCCCCCCGGCCCCGCCCCCGCGATCACCACGTCCCAATCAGGCCTCGCAGCCACTTCTCCCCTCCCCTGGATTCGCGGATCACCGGCCACTCGGGTCCCCCCGACCCGACCGCCCACGTCGCGCGTCATGCCGAAGCGTGCATCGTCCGAACGAATGTCGGACCCATGTACTGAAACATCGGCGCCCTCCGTTGTCCAGCGATCCCGCATCTATTCCTTCTCGACGGAATCGGCTCGATCGCCCCCTGGAAGCGCGGCGCCTTCGAGGGATCCGGCGCGTGGCGGAAAGACACGCATGAGGATCGGATCGAGGATTCCGCCGGTATAGCGACGGAACCGCCAATGCCGGTAGACGAACTCCGTCGCGAAGAGCATTCCGATCAGGAGATACGAGATGAATCCCGTGAACAACGTCCAGGCCTCGATCTGGCGCGTGAGAGCCAACCCCAATGCGACTCCGCCGTTCACGACGAAGAAGACGCACCAGACCTTCGTCACGGTCCGGCAATAGCGTCTCTCGGCCTCCGAGAGATCGTCCACATGCAAGCGCGCAAACCGCTCCACCATCGGCCGATCGGACCACAGCGATCCAGCGAAGGTCGCGAGCAGGGACGCGTTGATCAAGGTCGGCGTCATCAGGAGCCCGATCGGATCGTTCCAGATCGCCGTCGAGAGGACGACGAGGCCCACGGCCGCCACGGGCACCCAGACCGCACGGGTCACGGCGAGTGCGAGACCCGTGCGAGCCACGGCGAATCGGAGGACCGCGAGGCCGAGAACCACGAGTGCGACCTGCCGGGGCTCGAGCCAGGCGAGCGAAACGAAGATGAGGATCGGATAGGCGATCCCGAGCAGCACCTGCACGATCGCCATCGGTCTCAGCGTTCCGATCGGGCGCAGACCGGAGAGGCAGCCACTCCGCAGGGCGGGTCGTCGGTCGCGGTCGCGGAAAACACCGACCTTCCGCGAGCCAGGGTTTCCAGGATGGCGATCTCGGAGATGTCCTCGGGCGCGACGTTTCGGGGATCGACCGCGAGCACGACGAGGTCGGCCTGCTTGCCTGGCGTGATCGACCCCTTCCGGTCCTCCTCGAAGTAGGCGTAGGCCGCCCCGAGCGTGACACCCCGAAGCGCTTCCTCGAAATCGACGCGCTGATCCGCGCCGAGAACGAAGCCCGAACGGGTCTTCCGGGTCATCGTGATCTCGATCAGTCGCATGATGTCCGGCGGCACGACGGGTGCGTCGTTGTGGATCGTATAGGGGATTCCCCGGTCGAGGGTCGACCGGAGGGGACTGATCCGAAGAGCCCGGTCGTCTCCGAAGCTGCGTCGATGCCAATCTCCCCAGAAGAAGGGGTGTGCCGAGAAATAGGAAGGGATGATGCCCAGGCGCTTCATCTCGTCGAGCTGATCTTCGCGGGTCAGCTGCGCGTGGATCGTGACCGATCGATGGTCGATGTCCTCGATGCCTTCGACCGCTCCGACCCCCTCGATCATCAGATCGATCGCCGCGTCGCCGTTGGCGTGCACGAGGATCGGAATCCCCGCACGAATCAGGCGTGCCGCATTCCGTTTGTAGCGATCCGGATCCACGATCGGATAGGCACGATAATCCGCCGGCAGGCCTGGGGGCGCTTCGTCGTAGGGCCGTGTCAACCAGGCGGTCCGACCCTGGGGCGAACCATCGAGCACGAATTTCGCGCCTGCAACACGAAAGCCGTTCTCGTATCCCCGGCCGTAGCCGATCGCGTCGAGATCGGCGTCGTCCTCCATCTCGTTCACCTGGACATAGGCCGCGACGTCCAGGGGAAGCGGACGCCGTGATGCGACGGCGCGAAGCGCCGCCACCATCTGCGGAGTCGAAGCACCGTCCTGGATCGTCGTCAGCCCGAAACTCGCATGATAGGCGAGTGCCCGATCGAGACTTCGGGCGAACTCTTCTGGAGAAGACGGCCCGCTGATCGCTCGCGTGAGCGCCGCGACCGCCGCCGTCTCTTCGAGCACGCCGTTCGGCTCCCTCGATCCCGGTCGCCGTCGGATGACGCCACCCGGCGGGTCGGGCGTGTCGGCGTCATAGCCGAAGAGCGCCAGTGCCCTGGAGTTCGCGGTGGCGAGATGGCCCGATACGTGAAGCAGCGCGATCGGATGATCGAGGGAAGCGCGATCGAGATCGTCGCGATCCGGATGCCGGCCTTCCGCGAGCAGGGAATCGTCGTAGCCGTATCCCAGCACGAGTTCGCCGGCCGGAATCTCCTCCTGCGCGATCCGATCCCGCAAGGCCGCGACGATCTGCTCGATGTCTTCCATCGGCCCGACCGGAGGCGACGAGGCGTTCAGGAGACCGAGCGTCTGCATCACCAGCCCGAGATGACCGTGGGCATCGATGAAGGCCGGCAGGAGCGCACGATCTCCGAGCTCGACGACGCGCGTCGTTGCCCCGATCAAGGGCTCGACTTCTTCTCGACTCCCGACCGCGACGATCGTCTCTCCTCTGACGGCCACCGCACGGGCGCCCGCGGTCTCGGGATCGACCGTGAGGATGTGCTCGCCCAGGAAGACGAGATCCGCCGGTGCCCCCCGACCAGGGCCCGAGGGCGCGGCACAACCCTGCAGCAGGATCGACCCGACCAGGGCGATCGACAGGACCTTCGAGAAGAGGCCGACACGCCCACCCGGAAGTCTTGAAAACCTCATGAACTGGAATCCTCCATGTTCCGCAGCAACCGATCCCGCCTGGATCCGATCCGGGATGCCCGGAGGTCGCGAGCATAGCGATCCCGCCCTCAGACTCCCGGAGGCCGGATCCGGGATGACCGACGCCACCGCTTCCCCACAGGCGTTCGTCGGACCGCGCAAGGCATTGCGGAGCGGACCGGCAGGACGTGTCTTGCTTTCCATTGATTGGGGAAAGCTGGCCGTCGCGGGAATCCCCGCCGAGATGGGCAGGCCGACAGGACATGGCAGGGGACCCGCAAGCGGCCTTCCAAACCCGCGCCACGGCGGTTCTCCGCCTGCACGGCCGTTTCTCTTCATCGCCGATGGCATGCGATTCGCAGGGAAATCCGCCCGGACCCGATGCCCGTTCCCCTTTTCTCCAACGAGAGGCCGACCCCCATGAAGAACCTCGATCGACGGACCCCCCGCCAGCCCCGCGCGGCCCTCCCGCTCGTCACCACCCTTCTCCTGCTTCTGCCCGGGCTCGCAGACGCAACGCCCTTCTTCCAGCTGGACATCGAGCCCGGCGACATGCAGGGCAACTTCAACGTGCCCCGATTCACGCTCCGGAACGTCTCGACAGCGAGCGAGGAGATCGTTGGCTTCTCGATCACGATCGGCGATTCGGATGCCTATTTCTTCGATTTCGTCGCCGGTCCCGATTCAGCACCGATGGGCGAACCCGGGCATTTCTCGAGCGAGATCCGGACGGGCGCGCGACTCGCAACGGGGGACCGCACCAATGACCGTTCAGGCGGAGACCTGATCGCGTGGGTCTTCGACGACTTCCAGGTCTCGGAAGCCCT
>DRKE01000460.1 GCA_011051925.1 Deltaproteobacteria bacterium | reverse complement strand
GGAGAGTATGCCTTTTCGCCGCCCCTTCCCTTCACCCAGGGCCAGGAAGTCGTCGGTCGGATCCTCGATTGGGGAGAGGGCGTGGCCGGTCGGAAGGTCGGGGATCGCGTCATGGCCGTCACGAGTTTCGTCAGCGGCAACGGGGGATTCGCCGAAGAATGCCTCGTTCTCGACGATTTCTGCCTCGACGCACCGCACGATCTCGACGACACGCGAGCGGCCGGGTTCCTGATTCCCTTTCATACCGCGCTGCTCGCCCTCGAGAGGCGGGGAAGGCTCGAGCGCGGCGAGACGTTGCTCGTCCTCGGAGGCGCCGGGGGGACCGGCTCCGCCGCCATCGGAGTCGGACGCGCACTGGGGGCACGGGTGATCGCCACCGCCGGTGGTGAAGGAAAGGCCGACTTCTGTCGCTCCCTCGGAGCCGACCGGGTCATCGACCATCGAAGCGAGGACATCGCCGAATCCGTCATGGCCGATACCGGGGGGCGTGGGGTCGATGTCGTCTTCGACCCCGTGGGCGGTGCGGCCTTCACGAGTGCTTCGCGTTGCATCGCGCCCGAAGGCCGCATTCTCGCCGTCGGATTCGCCAGTGGCGAGTGGGGACGAGTCGACACCGCCCATCTCGTGAACCACAACTATTCCGTCCTCGGCGTGATCCCGACGGGTTACGTTCCGGCCATGCGGGAGGAGATGCAGCAGCGGCTGCTCGGCTGGTGGCGGACGGGGCGACTCGAGCTGCCCGTCCATGAACTCGTTTCCTTCGAGGCGCTGCCATCGGCGCTCGAGCGTCTGTTGGCAGGAGACGTCCTGGGAAAACTCAGCCTCGCCGTCGGCACGTCGAAGTCCGGGTCCGAGCCGATCCGGAACGGCATCCCGGCCCCCTGACGGAGCGACTTCCGACGAATCCGGACTCAGGGCTCGAACGTCGTTCGGCTCCGTCCCCGCCCACCCGGGCCGCTATAGGCCATCCCCCAGCCCGGAGACCGGCCTTCGGACCAGATCGGCTCGGGAACCGAGGCCAATGCCTTGCGATAGCCGGAAATGAGCCGGTCCTCGGCGTCGTAGTCGAATGGATCCTCGAGAACCCTCTCTTCCGGCCCACCCGGCTCGGGGCGATTCTCCGCAAGCCATCGTGCCGTCCGAATCAGTCCGTCCGCGGGAGCGACGACGTCCCGGTACCCGAGAACGGACTCGATCTTCGTCAGGCTGATGACGCGATGGGTCGTCCAGGGTTGGCCGACGAGCGGTTTCGCCGGACCCGCGATCTCCCAGGGCATCGGAATGATCTCCCAGCGATGCCCCATCGCGTCGGCGATCGTTTCAACCACCTGGCGAAGGGTCGGCACGGTCTGATCTCCGCAGTTGAAGATCTGCCCGGCCGCCCGCTCGGGCTGGTCGACGGCGAGCAACACGGCATGAGCCAGGTTTTCCGCATAGCCGAAATGCGAGAGCGTGAGTCCGCCGTCCGCAAGAATGATATGCGGGCGGCGATCGAGAATGCGCCGCACGATGATCCACTCCCGCGGTGCCGGCTGGCGCGGCCCGTAGACCCACGGATATCGGAGATGGGTCGCCTCGGGCTGCGCGTCGAAGACCGCCTCCTCGGTCCGCGCGATGCGGAATCCCTTTTCGTCCTCCTCGGGCCGCTGCACGAGAGGCGCATCTTCGCGTGTCGGGACCGGCAGACCCGGGGGATCGAGGATTCCGGCGTTCATGTAGCCACGGTAGGCTGGAAAGCCGCCCACGGACAGGAACCGCCCGACCCGGCCGGCAAAGAACTCCGCATTCCGGCGAAGTCGACCGTAGGTCGAGATGCAGAGATCGAAGTTCCGACGCCCGAGGGCCGTCCCGATCGCCTCGACGTCATACGCATCCGCATGAACGTGCTCCACCTCGGGCGGAATCTCCGGAGTCTCGTGACGGCCGCTGTGCAGGATCGTGACGACGAACCCCCGCGCGAGCAGCCCCCTGACCACGTGGGGCCCCGTCGGACCCGTTCCGCCGATCAACAGGGCCTTCATCCCCTTCCTCCCCGCGCATCGGAAACCCGTCTTCGGTACGCTCGATTCCCCGCAACCGACGACCCGAAGGACACGAACTTGGCGCCGACCCGAACCCGAAAAGACGATATCAGAATGAGCGACGAGGAGATCCGGGATTTCCTGCGTGAAGGACACACGATGACGCTCGTGACGAATGGCCCTCGCGGATATCCCCATGCGGTGGCCATGTTCTTCGTCCTGGGTGAGGATGCCATGATCCGATTCGCCACCTATGCCTCGAGCCAGAAGGTCCGCAACATCGAACGCGATCCCAGGGTGACCCTGCTCGTCGAGGCGGGATCCAGCTACGCCGAACTGCGCGGCGTGATGATCGAAGGCCGCGCCGGAATCGAGAGGGATCCCGATCGAACGCTCGCGACGATGATCGAAGCCAATGCGGGGAGCGGACACGCGCTTCCCGACCCGGCTCGGATTCCCCCGGAAGTCAAGGAACGGATGGTCGGAAAGCGCGTGCTCGTGACCGTTCGGCCCGAGCGCTTCGTCTCCTGGGATCACGGAAAACTGCCGGCCCACAAGACACCCGCCGCTCTCCGGAACACGCTCGGCTGACGAGCGGGAAGGAGGACAAGTGACCGATCTCGAACGATTGCTGGCCTACGAAGAGATCCGACAGCTCGCCTCCCGCTATGCGATCCATGCCGATGCGCGCGATCTCGACCGGCTCGTCGATCTCTTCGTTCCGGATGTCCGGGTCGGAAGAGACGAGATCGGACGCGCCGCCTTGAAGAACGATTTCGACCGCGCCTTTCGCAGCGTCGGCGTCACCTTCCTCTTCGTCGGCAACCACATGATCGACCTGGTCGACTCGGACCACGCCACGGGAATCGTCTATTCGCGCGCGGAGATCCAGGATGGCGGCCTCGACAGCCGCCGCTGGATCACGCAGGCCATCCAATACCACGACGTGTACGAGCGCCGTGCGGAGGAAGGCGAGCATCGCTGGTTCTTCGTTCGGCGGCGACACTATCTGGTCTATGGGGCCGAACTCGGCACCAATCCTCTCGATCTCGGCGCTGCCGACTGGCCGACCCGCCAGACGGGCATGGGCACCCATCCCCATGCGCTCGAAACCTGGCGACGATTCTGGGGCGAGGGGACTCCATGATCGGAGGCCGAGGCCTCCCCGACACCCGGCATCCGGGAACGCGCCCGGCGGGTACCAGCCGAAAGGAAGACTGATGAAGCTCGCACGCATCCATGGACCGGATGAACTCCGCCTCGACGAGGTTCCCGAACCCGAGCCGGGCCCCGACGATGCCCTCCTCGAAGTGGCCGCTTGCGGCATCTGCGGCAGCGACGTCGGATACCTGCGGATCGGCGGCCTCATGGGCCCGACGCCCGACCCCATGCCCATCGGACACGAACTCGCGGGAACGGTGATCGCAAAGGGTGATCGTGTGAACGGCATCGAGATCGGAGCCCGTGTCGCCCTGGACCCGCTGGCCGCCGGCCATGCCCTGGGAAACGGTGGAACCGAAGGAGGATTCACGACGCGGCTGCTGGTTCGAGGCGCCTCACAGGGAAAGAGCCTCTTCCCGATCCCCGATGATCTGTCCTTCGAAGCCGCGGCATTGGCCGAACCCCTGGGCGTGGGCATGAACGCCGTCGACCGGGTTCACGTCGAGCCGGGGGATCGCGTAGCCGTTCTCGGGGCAGGCCCGATCGGACTCACGGCGATCGCGACCTTGATCGACCGCGGAATCGAGGACGTCGTCGCCGTCGACCTCTCCGAGACGCGGCTCGAGATCGCCCGGAAGCTCGGCGCCCGGAAGACGATCCGATCGGAGACCGAAGACCCCTGGGAAGGGCTGGCCCGCGCTCACGGAACCGAATCCTTCTTCGGCGCCCCCCTTCCCCGCACCAACGTGTTCATCGAAGCCACGGGTTCGGCCCCGCTCCTCGCGGACGTGATCGAGCGTTCGGCACCGAAATCCCGGATCTCGATCGTCGGTCTGCATCGGGCCGAGCTTCCCGTCTCGTTCATGACGGTCATGGTGAAACAGCTCAACCTGCAGGGTGCCATGGCCTATCCGGATCGCTTCGAAGACACGATCGAGCTGCTCTCCCGACACGATCTGACGAAGATGATCACCCATCGCTTCCCCCTCGATGATCTGCAGGAGGCGTTCGCTGTCGCCCGGTCTCCCGAAGCGGGTGCCAAGGTCATGATCGAGATCGCCTGATCGGACCGAAGACGAACCATGCCGATTCCCCGATCTCCCCTGCTGCATTTTCTTCTCATCGGCGGACTGCTCTTCCTCGTCGTTCGGAGCTTTCCGACCTCGGACGGGACCACCACCGGAGCCCGATCCGGGACTCCGGGAGGCCTCATCGTGATCGATGGCGAACGGGTCGACGCGCTGCGCGAACGCTTCGCGAATCAAATGGGACGGCCGCCCGATCCGGAGGAACTCGAACGCCTGATCGCCGATGAGGTCGACGAGGAGATCCTCTACCGCGAGGCGATCGCCCGGGGCCTGCTCGAAACGGATGCCGGCGTGAAGACCCGCCTGGTGCAGAAGATGCTCTTCCTCGAGGATGACGCCGAGAACCGGGATCCCCGGGTTCTGCTCGAGCGCGCGCGGGCGCTCGGTCTGGATCGCGGCGATCTCGTCGTGCGACGAATCCTGATCCAGAAGATGAAACGCCTGGGCTCCGCACTTCGTGTCGGCCAGGAGCCCTCGGAGGAGGCGATCGCGGAAGTCCATGCCCTCGAGAGGGAGACGTTCCGGGAGCCCGACCGACGGACCTTCCTCCATGTCTTCTTCCCTTCGAAAACCCCGGACGAGGCTGGCCTCGAAGTCGCAAGGCGCGTTCTCCAACGGATCGTCTCACAGGACCTCCCTCCGGAGGACGCGATCCGCCTCGGAGCGCCGTTTCCGCTGGGCTCGCGGTTCGAGCACCAGTCTCTCCGGGACCTCGATCGACGCTTCGGAATGGATCTCGGCAAGCGGGTCTTCGCCGCTCCGCTCCGGGAATGGTCGGGCCCGATCGCCTCTGCCTATGGCTGGCACCTCGTCCGGGTCGAGGCGGTCGAACCCGGGCGGATACGCCCCTTCGAATCCGTTCGGGACGAGATCCGGTACCGACTCGAAGAGCGGATCCGGACCCGCAATCTCGAGAGGCTTCTCGAAGAACTCCGGACACGCTACGAATTCGTCGTCGCTGGCGACGAGGGAGCGACCGCATCTTGACGACGACATGGACCATCGGATCGCGAATCCGGCGAGCATGGAGATCCGGGCGGGGGACCCGTCTGTCGATCGCGGTCGCCTTGCTGCTGATGAGTGCCTCCGCACAGAGCCATCCCCTCGCACCGGCCCTGCTCCAGCTGAAGGAGCTTTCCTCGGGCAGGGTCGAGGTCCTCTGGAAGAGATCGGCCCTGCGTGTTCCGGGAAGCGACATCCAGCCGGTCCTCCCGGAGGACTGCCCCGCCCTCGGCCCACCGACCTTCGAGAAAGAGGGGTCCGCCGTCTTCGCTCGCTGGCAGATCGACTGTCGCGAGGGGGGACTGGTAGGCCGTTCCATCCGGATCGACGGACTCGGGCCCGCAAGGATCGATACCCTCGTCCGGATCGAACTCGCAGACGGTCGAACCATCCAGCGCGTCCTTCGCCGCGACGAAGCCTCGATGGTCGTTCCCGGGAAAGCGAGCCGGTGGGTCGTCTTCAGGGACTACTGCGCCATCGGTTTCGACCATATCCTGTCGGGCGCGGACCATCTCCTCTTCGTCTTCGGGCTCTTCCTGCTCTGCTCCGGCATGAAGCCACTGCTGAAGACCGTCACGTCCTTCACGGTCGGCCATTCGATCACCCTCAGCCTGGCTGCACTCGGGTACGCGAACCTGCCTTCGGGCCCCGTCGAATTCCTGATCGCCTGCAGCGTTCTCGTTCTCGCCGTCGAACTCGCACGCGACGAAGAAGAGCCCTCCCTGATGCGACGCCATCCATGGCCGATGGCCCTCGTCTTCGGACTGCTCCACGGACTGGGCTTCGCCGGGGCATTGCGGGAGGTCGGGCTCCCGAGCGGCGAGATCCCGATGGCGCTGTTCTCCTTCAACGTCGGGATCGAACTGGGTCAACTCGCTTTCGTTCTCGGACTGGTCTTGCTGGCGCCTCTGCTGCAACGGCTGCCCATCGCCCTCCCGACGCGAGCTTCGGTCTACGTGATGGGATCGCTGGCCGCCTATTGGGTCATCGAGCGCGGCGCGGCGATCATCTGAAGCGTTTCGCGGATCCACCCCCTCAGCGCCAGCGGATCCGCTCTTCCGGCCCGAGGACCGCCTCGCGTCCGCAGAATTCGACCCGCTCGGCCTCCTCGGCCAGATCCCGATCCCCGACCACCCGCAGCGTGCGGCGATGTTCGTCGAAGTCGAACAGGAGCGCGACCTTCGGCGTTTCATCCCGTTCGTGGATGACCGTGTAGCTCGCCACCCGGGCGCTCCCCTCCGCCCCGGGCTCGACGGCGATCGTCGCCTGGGCCGCCCGGGTGGCTTCCGTCACCCCATCGAAGAGGAAAACGTCTCCTGGCTCCGTTCCCAGAACGCTCACGCCCTGCTTCGTCATCAAGCCGCTCACGGCCGTGACGAGCCCACGGCTTCCGGGCCTCCTGCGAAGTGTCCCGACCATCTCGGCCCAGCCCTGCAGGACGAAATTGTTGAGCGGCCCGCCTGCGAAAGCCATCCCGCCCGTTTGCGTCACCCGGCGATCCGCAGCGATCCGAAGCTCGCGCTGCTGAACCCGGACGGCGGCGGGAAAACAACTGTAGAGTTCCAGATGGTCGACCTCTGCGGCCGTCCCCCCGACGTGCGAGAAGGCGCGTTCCGCGGCCAGGCGGAAGCCCGGCGAACGGTGCACCTCCCGACGCTCCGAGAGCGTCAGCATGGACTCCGAGTCGACGACCGCGAGCGGATACACGAAACGCGTCTCGTCCAGCCCCAGGCTGCGTGCCTTCCCGAGCGTGCAGAGGACCAGAGCCCCCGCCTGATTGACGTTCCATTGGGAAACGAGCGATTTCGTATACGGAAACGAGAGCATCCGGTTCGACACGCTCTCCTTCGCGATCTCCTCCGGGCGGATCGGCGTGCGGTTCCAGGCGCGGGGGTTGTCGACCGCGACGCGATTGAGATCACCCCAGAGCCGACCGAGTTCCGCCCGATGTGCCTCGATCGAACGATTCTCGGCGAAACGCAGGGCGTTCTCGATCATCGCGTACTGCGTCACGGGCGCGATGAGGCCCAGCTCGATCTCGTGCCGTCCCATGATCTCGGCTCGTGGCTCGAGGACGCGATCCGGGCGACCTGCCGGTCGCGGGGTCATCGGCGCCTTCTTTCCCAGGCGCGCGAGTCGGGCGTCACGATCCCGCGTCTCACCGCCGACGATCAGGACGACCTCGCTCTCTCCTTCGGCCAGCGCCTGCGCGGCTCGTCCGAGAAGGGTCGTCTGCAGCACGCCGATCTCCGCGATTCCGGTCCGTGCCCGCGAAGCGCCGAACCGCTCCGCGAGAAGGCGTCCCGGATCCGGATCCCGCCAGAATCCACGCGGCGTCCAGATCATGTCGGCCTGCTCGAGCAGGGCCGGCGCGCCCGCATCTTCGGCTGCCTCGTCGAGCGCCTGCGCCATCAATCCGACCGGATCCGGAACCTCTTCCGGGTCCTCGGCGTGACAGGTCACGGCACCCGCGCCCACCACGACCGGGACACGGAGATCGTCATTCATCGATGGGTCTCCCTCGAAGGGCCCGAGACTAGCCCACCGGAGGCTGCCGACCGGAGCACGCCGGAGCGCGATCCGGGCAGCACCGCCGACCCGGGAGGCGAAGCGATTCTGCACTACAGTCGAGGACCATGAGCCGACCGAAACGCCAGGAACAAGAAGACGCCAGCGAAGAGATCAGCGAAGTCGCAAAGGACATCCTGCGCATGCAGCTCCCGATCCGGATTCCCGGCCTCGGGCACGTCAACATGTACGCGCTCCTCGACGACGACGGAGCCGCCGTGATCGATCCCGGCCTGCCGGGTCCCTCGACGTGGGAGGCGATCACCCACCGCCTGAAACAGGCCGGCCTCGAACCTCGCCATGTCCACACGGTCCTCATCACCCATTCCCATCCCGACCATTTCGGAGGCGCGGTCCGGATCCACAAGGAATCCGGCGCCCGCATCATCGCCCATCGCGCCTTCCATTTCGGCGGTCCATCGAAGCAGAAGCGCCATACCGGCCTGCACGTCCACGGCTCCGAAGACCACCACAGCGAGGCCTCGGTCGACGACCTCACCGCCCACATGGAACTCCTCGAGCGGGATCGACGCCGAGCAGAAAGACCGATCCGGAACTTCTTCAGCACGCTGAAGCGCCTGACGACCCCGGCTCCCTGGAAGGGGCCTGCGGATCGACGCGCGATATCGGAGCGTCTGCGCTGGTTGAGATTCGCGACGATCGGCCGCAAGAAATTCTTTCCCGCCGTGACCCATCACGTCGAACACGGAGATGTCCTCAAACTGGCGCGCCGGGAGTGGTTCGTTCTCCACACGCCCGGACACACGGCGGACCATGTCTGCCTGCACGATCCGGAAACCGGAGCCTTCCTCTCGGGCGACCATATCCTTCCATCGATCACGCCCCATATCGGCGGCGTCTCGTATCTGCCGGACCCCCTCAAATCATTCTTCTATTCACTCGATCGCGTCGGGGAGATTCGCGACGTGGATCTCGCCCTGCCGGCCCACGGACATCCCTTCCACGATCTCGCAGGACGCGCCCGGTCGATCAAGGAACATCACCACGAGCGATTGAACGAGATCAGGAAGATCGCCAAGCAGATCGGCCGAGCCGATGTCAACAGCTTCATGAAACGACTCTTCCGCGAGCGAAGCTGGGGAGACATGGCGGAGAGCGAGACCTATGCCCACCTGGAACACCTCCGACTCGCACGCGAAGCCGAGGCGCATCGGGATGAACACGGGCGCCTGGTCTATGAGATCTAGAGGCCATCTCGAGAGCCCCACGGTCGTGATGGACGCGCCTGCCCGCTGCAGGACCGGGCGCGGTGCGGAGCCGGAGTCCCCTCCTGATCAGTCGGGATCCCGTTCCGCACCGGGCGCCCGCCTCGTCAGGCCGGCATAGGCATCCTCGGCCGTCCTGCCCTCGTAGAGAACGCCATGGACCTCTCGTGCGATCGGCAGGTTCATGTCGAATTGATCGGCGAGTTCCATCGCGACGGCCGTCGTCTTCACGCCTTCCGCCACCTGGTTCATCTCGGCGCTGATCTCGTCGATCGTGCGCCCGCGCCCGAGTTCCTCTCCGACATGCCGGTTCCGACTCTGGGCACTCGTGCAGGTCGCGACCAGATCCCCGATCCCCGCCAGGCCCGCGAAGGTCGCGGGCTCCCCCCCCATGGCCACCCCCAGGCGGGTGAGCTCTGCGAGACCCCGCGTGATCACGGCGGAGCGCGTGTTGTCACCGACGCCGAGCCCGTCCCCCATGCCCGTCGCGATCGCGATCACGTTCTTGAGGGCCCCCGCAACCTCGCATCCGATCACGTCATGATTCGTGTAGACACGGAACACGCCACAATGGAAGAGGGCCTGCAACTGCTTCGCGAGCTCGGGATCCTCGACCGCGATCACGCTCGCCGCGGCAAAGCCAGCCATGATCTCCCGCGCGAGATTCGGTCCCGTGAGCGCCCCTGCACGATGGTCCGGAAGGACCTCGCGGATCACCTGGGTCATGCGCAGATGGGATCCGGGCTCGAGCCCCTTCGCGAGGGAAACGACGGGCACCCAGGGCCGGATGAACTTGGCCACCTCTTCGAGCGACGCTCTCATTCCGTGGGACGGGATGCCCATCACGAGGACGTCCGCCTCGCCCACTGCTTCCTCCAGGGAGGCCGTCGCGCGAAGGCTCGAAGAGATCTCGGCGCCCGGGAGATAGGTCTCGTTGCGATGCTCGCGATTGATCTCCTCCGCGAGTTCGGCGCGGCGACACCAGAGCAGGGTCGGCGCGTTCTGCGTGATCAGATGGGCCATCGTGGTCCCGAACGAACCGGCGCCGAGCACCGTGACGCGGAGCTGCATGATCGGACCTTTCCGCTCAGGGCTGATGCAGGATCTCGAGGTAGCGATCGCGGATCGCGGCGATCTCTTCGTCCAGCGTTTCGACCTTCCAATCGCGCGTCTCGACCGGCGGCAGGACGACGGCCTCGATCGTCGCCGGGCGGACGATCGTCGCGTCCTTCGGAAAAGCATCGAGGACGTTGCGGAAGACGACGGGCACGATCGGAACACCCGCTTGCATCGCCATGTGGAAGGCGCCCTTCTTGAACCGGCCCAGACGGGGCGTCGGCGAGCGCGTCCCCTCCGGCGCGATCACGAGGGACCGTCCTTCCTTCAGGGCATCGACAGCCGGCTTCAGGGCCTCGATCGCCCGCGACGAATTCGAACGATCGATGAACACGACCCCGGCGGCGCTGAAGATCGGGCCGAAGATGGGATTTCTCTTCAGCTCCATCTTGCCGACCCCGGTCACATCGCGGCGAACGAGCTTCATCATCAGGATGGCATCGAGCGCACTCTGGTGATTGAAGATGAAGACGGCCGGGCGATGGGACCAGAGATGCTCTTCGCCTTCGACGCGCAGGTCGATGCCCGCCAGCGAGGTCGCCAGATCTCCCCAGACGGCACCCGACACGTTCAGCGCCTCCCGGTACGAACCGTTCACGAGGCCGGCCGCTGCTCCGGCCCACATCGAGGGAACCAGGCTCGCGTAGGTCAGCCCCGTACGAACGATGTCCGCGACACCGGGACGCCCCCGGCTCGAAAAGCGCCGAACCGGCCATTGCCGTTCCTTCGCGATCTGGGCCAGCTGTCGATTCGGGTTGAGGGGGCGCGGACGACCGACGGCCTCGAGGAGCGGAAGGTCTTCATGGCTGTCCGTATAGAAATAGCTCTCGTCGAGGTCGAGCCCCTCCCGCGCCGCGAGACTCCGTGCCGCGATTGCCTTGCCCTCGCCATAACAGGTGGGCCGGATCACCTCGCCGGTGAAGACGCCGTCCCTGACTTCGAGTTCCGTACACAGGACGTGCTCGATCCCCATGTCGCGCGCCAACGGTTCTGCCTGGTATCGGGTCGCGGAGCTGATGATGGCGACGGTATGCCCGGCCTCCTGATGTGCCTGCACGAGGGCGCGTGCCTCGGGATAGATCTGCCTGGCCAGATGCTTCACGAAGACCTCTTCACCGACCTCCTCGAGCATCGATTCGGCGAGCCCGCGATAGGCTGCAGTCGTCGCCGCCATCAGGGCGGAGAATCCGGTCCGCCCCAGCGCGAAGGAAAGCGCGCCATAGAAGGTCGTGCTCAATTCCCGTGGGCTCATGTTCCCGGTCACGAGCCGTTCCCGGACGAAAGCCGTCGCCGAGAATCCCGCCAGCAGCGTCTGGTCCAGATCGAAGAACGCACCGATCTTGGAACCCGTCGGGCCTTCTCGGATCTCGCGTGTCAGTCGGGCATGAAGGGGCATCGCTCCTGACTATGCCCGGCACGTGGACGAATGCCAAGTCGGAACCCCCCTTCATCCGACCGCCACGCGTCGTGGGCCCCGTCCCCCATCCGCTGGAAACGGCTCAAGTCACCGGATTGAAAGGCTCTAGCGGCCCGTCCCGCCGGACCCGGGGGCCGCGGGCTCCGGGGCCGTATCGATGGCCGGGACAGGATGCATCGATCCGTGATCGTGAGCCATCCGGCCGTGATCCATCCCCCCATGGCCCGCGGCGTGCCCCAGGAGCGGCATCATCGCGCCCCCCAGCGACCAGACGCCGAAGACGAGCAGCAGGATTCCCGCGGCGCGCCGGGCAGACCGCAGCGCGAGAAACGCACCCAGGCGTTCCCCGAATCCGGACGCAGCCAACAGGGCGGGAAGCGTGCCGAGACCGAAGCAGGCCATGAAGCCCGCTGCGACCAGGGGATCCCCCGTCGCCGACGCGGCGATCAGGGCCGCATAGACGAGCCCACAGGGCAGCCAACCCCAGAGCATTCCCAGGGCAAAGATCTTCCAGCGACGGTCGGGACGACCGATCCGCTTCACAAGGGGCGCGAGCCGACGCCAGCCCGACAAGCCGATCCGCTCGATTGCCGCCAGTCCGTTCCACCAGCCCGCGACATGGACGCCGAAGCCGATGATCAGGAGGCCGGCGAAGACGCGCAACAGGATCGACAGTCCGCTCCAGCCCGAGAAGACCTGCCCCGCCGAACCGACGATGATGCCCGCCATCGAATAGCTCGCGATCCGACCGAGGGAGTAGAGGCTGGCCCGGGCCAGTCCCTCTCCCGCCGCACGAGAGGGCGTCGCCTGTCCGAGCGCGGCAGCGATCCCGCCGCACATTCCCAGGCAGTGCACGCTCCCGAAGAAGCCCAGCACGAGCGCACTGGCAAGAAGCGGCAGGACGGTTCCGCTCATCATTCCCCCTCGGCGGGCGACGCCTGCCGCTCGCCATCCGACGGGAGCGAAGGCTCGTCGTCGAAGAGGATCCGCTCACCCTCCCCTTCGAGATCCTCGAACTGGCCGTTTCGCACCGCCCAGACGAAAGCGACGATGGCCACGCCGAGAAGGACGATCCCGAGCGGAATCAGTACGAGAAGGATCGTCATCCCGCCTCACGCAGCCGATTCAGTCGCAGGGAGTTCAGGACCACGACGAGCGAACTCGTCGACATGCCAAGGGCCGCGACCCAGGGAGCCAGCTGACCCGACACCGCCAGGGGCAGCACGAGAAGATTGTACGCGATCGCCCACCCGAAGTTCTGCGCCAGGATCCGCTTCATGCGAAGGGACCACTCGACCGCTCGCGGAATCAGCGCCAATTCGTTCCGCAGCAGGACGGCATCCGCGCCCAGGCGACTGAGATCGCATCCGCTCCCCATCGCGATCGAGACATCCCCGGCTCGCATCAGGGGGCCATCGTTGACCCCGTCGCCCACGACCGCGACACGTTCACCTCGTGCCTGCAGAAGACGAACGCGTTCGACCTTCCCCTCTGGCGTGACACCCCCCTCCGCGACATCGAAACCCAGGCGATCGGCGATGGCGAGCGCCGAGGGGCTCGGGTCTCCGGTCAGCATCTCGAGGCGGAAACCCCGTTCGCGAAGTGCTTCGAGCGCCGCTCGAGCATCCTTCCGGACGGGATCTTCCAGACCGAACCAGGCGAGCGGGCCCTTCTCGTCGGCGAGAAGGATCCAGACCCGGAAGACCGCTGCCGACCCGTCCATGGCGTCCGCCGTCTCGCCCTCGGGTGGCGGCTCACCCGACGACGAAGCGGCCCATTCGGGCCTTCCGATCCGATAGCGTGTTCCCGCGATCGAACCCTCGACACCGAATCCCGTAACGGATGCCACCTCCTCCTGATCACCGACCTCTGCGCTTCCGGAATGCACTCCATCCTCCCCTGCAACACGAAGCGCATGCGCATAGGGATGTTCGGAATCGCGTTCGAGCGTCCGCGCCAGGGCGAGCACCTCGGCTTCCTCGTGGCCGCGAACGGGCACGATGCGTGTCAGGGTCGGCTGGCCCCGGGTGAGCGTGCCCGTCTTGTCGAAGAGGATCCGATCGGCCGACGCGAGCCCCTCGAGAACCCGCCCGCTCGTGATCACGAGCCCCGCACGGGCGAGAGCGTGCGTGGCCGCCGCCAGGGCCGTCGGCGTCGCCAGGCTGAGCGCACACGGACAGGTCGCGACCAGCACCGCGAGGGTGGTCCACATGGCCCGCTCGGGCGCGATGAACTGCCAGGCGATCCAGTTGAAGACTGCGACGCCGAGCACCCCGCTCACGAAGGCGACGGCCACCCGGTCGGCCGTTCGCGCGACCTTCGGGCGCTCCGATTGAGCGCGTTCGATCAGTGCGAGAATCGACGCCAGGGTCGTGCGCTCGCCAACGCGTGTCGCCTCGACCAGGAGCGGGGACTCGACATTGATCCCCCCGGCGATGACTGCCGCCCCCACCGTGACGGGGCGTGGCCAGGGTTCCCCCGTCACGAGGGCCTCTTCGACCGCACTCCGCCCCTCCAGGACGATGCCGTCCGCCGGAAGCGACTCCCCTGGCCGGACCCTGAAGCGATCCCCGACCCCGAGCGCGTGCGCGGGAACCACCCGCTCTCCCTCGTCGTCGCGGACGCGACGGGCGAAGGCCGGCGTCGCATCGATCATGCTTCGCGTGAGCGACGAAGAACGATGACGGATCCGCATCTCGAGATAGCGACCGACGCTCAGGAAGAACGTGAACATGCACACCGAATCGAAATAGACCTCTCCCGTCCCCCGGATCGTCGCGTAGAGGCTGACGGCGTAGGCACCACCGATCGCGATCGCCACGGGCACGTCCATCCCCGGAGCCGCGAGCCGGATCTCCCGCCAGGCCGCCCGGAAGAAGGGACGTGCGGAAAAGAGGACGACGGGAGTCGAGACGATGAGCCCCATCCAGCGCATCAATCCGACCGCGGCCTCGGACATCTCGTCGAAGGCCCCGGCATAGAGCGCGACCGAATAGGTCATGACGTTCATCGCACCGAGCCCCGCGACACCCATCCGGATCAGGGCCGCGCGATCCTCCTTCCGTTCGAGTTCGTCGCTCTCGCCCGGCTGCGCGGGCCGCGCAGCGAACCCGATCTCGGCCAGCCGGAGGACGATGTCTCGCAGATGGATCCGCTCGGGATCCCACTCGACCTGGACCCGGCGCGAAGCGAGGCTCGTGCGTACCGAACGGATCCCCTCCCGCGCCAGGAGATGTCGTTCGATGATCCACACGCAGGCGGCACAGCTGAGGCCCTCGACCAGGAGCGAAGCGTGAACGGAACCCCCGGAATCGTGCTCGATGAACTCCTCCTCGAGTGCGGGCGATTCGAGGTAGGCGAACTGATCGTCCAGATCGGGCAGGAAGGGTCCCCGGAAGCCAGTCGCCCCCTTGCGCCGCCGATACCATTCCGAGAGTCCCTGGGCCTCGAGCATCTCGGCCACGGCACAGCAACCGATACAACACATCGGCCGGGCTTCGCCCAGGACGTCGGCAAAGAGCGTCAGGCCCTTCGGAATCGGAAGGCCACAATGGAAGCAGTCGGGCGGATCCGTGCCGGCCTCCCCCCCCATCGTCAGCTTCCGTCGGCCCGCGATGTTCCAGCGGGCGGGCCGGGAAGAACGCCGGCCGGCCCCGCGTCCGCCGCGTGCGGACGTTCGAGGGTCCGGACGTCGACGTCGCGATGGCGATAGGCGATCGCCACCGTTCCCAGACTCCCGACCACGGAGAATCCCAGGAGAGCGATGATGAACCAGACCCAGAAATGGTGATACCAGGCCGATCCGCTCTCTGCCTTCTCGAACATCACTCTCTCCCCGGTGGAAGATGGAAACGCGTGGTCTTCTCGACTTCGACGTCCGGCGAGTCGAGCGACTCGAGTCGGAAGAGGACCTCGGCCGATTCCGCGCGCCCCGCGGCATCACCCGGCAGGATCATCCGGATGGGGATGGACTCGACCCCGCCTGCAGGGACCCGGACCTTCTCCGGCCCGTCGTATCGGAGGGGCAGCGGACTCTCGAACCCGATCCGATACTCCCGGTCTTCTCCTTCGCGGTTCGCCACGCGAAGCGTGAAGACGTTCTCGACGCTGCCGTCCCAATCCTCCCGGAAGAGTCGACTGCGATCCCCGAAAACGTCGAAACCGACCGGTACCCGATGTGCGAGGGTGTAGCCGAACACGCCGAGCATGACGAGGATGAGGCTCGCATAGCCGATCAGCCTCGGACGCAACCAATGGCGCTGCTGTCCCTCGTCCCGATTCTCCGAGCTGTAGCGGATGAGGCTCTCGCCGTAGCCCATCGTATGCATGACTTCCGTGCAGGCGTCGATGCAGGCCGCGCAACCGATGCACTGGTATTGGAGGCCGTCGCGGATGTCGATCCCCGTCGGACAGACACTGACGCATTTCCTGCAGTCGACACAGGCACCCAGGCCGAGCGAGGCGGGATCGGCGCTTCGTTTGCGGCTGCCCCGGGGCTCGCCGCGATCCACGTCATAGCTGATGATCAGCGAGTCCCGATCGAACATGACGCTCTGGAAACGCGCATAGGGACACATGTGGAAGCAGACCTGTTCCCGCAGCACGCCCGAGAGAAGGAAGCTCAGCGCGGCAGGCAGGAAGAGCGCGATGATCTCCCATTTGCCGAGATCGAAGGTCAGGATCCGCGGAATCAGTTCCCGGATCGGCTCGAAGAATCCCACGAAGGTCACGGAGATCGAAAACGCGATCATCGCCCAGGCGGAGTATTTCAGGATCTTCTTGACGACCTTCCTGCGATTCCAGGGGCCCCGGTCGAGCCGCATCCGGGCGGCCCGATCCCCCTCGATCCAGCGCTCGACGGAGAAATAGACGAGCGACCAGATCGTCTGTGGACAGGCCCAGCCGCAGAAGACCCGCCCCGCGGCCACGGTCACGGTGAAGAGCGTGAGCGCCGCGATCAGCAGCAGCCAGGCCAGGAGCACGAACTCCTCTGGAACGAAGGTCGTCCAGAAGAGCGTGAACCGGCGATGGGCGAGGTCGATGCGGAATCCGGGCTCCCCGTTCCACGTCAGCCAGGGGGCCGAGTAGAAGACGACGAGAAGGATCACGAGAACGATGCGGCGGGACCTCTGCCAACCCCCACTCACCCAGAGCGGATAGATCTTGCGCCACTTCTCGTAGAGACTGATCGTCTCTGGCGCTCCGGCCTCGGCCTCCGACATCGCGCCGCTCTCGCTTGCTCCCATCAACCGCCCCCGTGTTTCTTCGCCGACAGGCTGTACACGTAGGCCGCGACCAGATGGATCTGCTCTGGCGTGTACATGTCCACATGTGCAGGCATCTGGCTCGTGATGCCGTTCTTGAGAGCGCGCTCGATGTCCTCCCGGCGGCCACCATGCAACCAGATGTCATCGGTGAGATTCGGCGACCCGATCGCCTGGTTGCCCGTTCCCGTCGGCATGTGGCAGGCACTGCAGACCGTCACGAACGTCTGTCGGCCCCGCTCGGCACGCTCCGCGTCGTGTTCCCGTCCGCTGAGCGAGAGGACGTATTCCGTCACGTCCTTGACGCCCTCGTCGCCCCCGATGACCGCGGCGAAGGGAGGCATCATGCCGTTCCTTCCATAGGTGATCGTCTTCACGATCGTTTCGGGATCGCCGCCATAGAGCCAGTCGTCATCGGTCAGGTTCGGATAGTTCCGACCGCCGCGGGCGTCCGATCCGTGACAGGTCGAGCATCGCTGCGCGAAGATCCGCCCCCCCATGTCGATCGCACGCTCGTCGTCGAGGAGTTCCGGAATCGGCGTCTTGAAATAGCGGGCGAAGATCGGTCCGTAGGCCGCTTCCGCCCGCGCGACCTCCGCCTCGTGCTGACCGGCGGAGGTCCATCCCAGCACGCCGGGGAAGTTCCCGAATCCGGGGTAGAGGATGAAGTAGATGACGGCAAACACGATGGTCATCACGAAGAGCCAGGTCCACCACGCGGGCAGCGGGTTGTTCAGCTCTTCGATCCCGTCGAAATCGTGGCCGGTCGACTGCCCCTTTTCGCGAGGATCGATCTGGACCGAACGGTTCGCGAGGAGCAGCCAGGCACAACCGGCGATGTTCAGGACGATGAGGGCGATGACGTAGACGCTCCATCCCGTGCTCATTTCTCGTTCCCTCCGGCTGAAGCGCTGCCTTCCGCCATGCGCCCCCGCACGTCTGAGTTCATCGGCGCACCGCCCTCTTCGTCGAAAGCCAGCCGCGCGTCGTCTTCGAATCGCTCGCGATTGCCCGGCCGATAGGCCCACCAGACGATCCCGAGAAAGGTCACGAGCGTGAGCAGCGTGATCACGCCTCGAAGCGTGCCCTGATCCAACATCTACTTGCCCCCCTGCAGGTGGGTCCCCAGTTGCTGCAGATAGGCGATCAGGGCGACCACTTCGGTCTTGCCCTCGACCGCCTCCTTCGCACCCTCGATGTCGGCATCGGTATAGGGCACGCCGACGGCCCGCAGGGCACGCATCTTGGCCGCCGTGTATTCGCCGTCGAGCTCGTTCTTCGCCAACCAGGGAAAGCCGGGCATGTTCGACTCGGGTACGACGTCGCGGGGATTCATCAGATGGGCGCGATGCCATTCATCGCTGTAGCGCTTGCCCACCCGCGCGAGGTCGGGACCGGTTCGTTTGGACCCGAAGAGAAAGGGATGATCCCAGACCGATTCACCCGCGAGCGAGTAGTGTCCATAGCGCTCCGTCTCGGCCTGGAGCGGCCGGATCATCTGGGAATGGCAACCGACGCATCCCTCGCGGATGTAGATGTCCCTTCCCTCCAGCTCCAGCGCCGTCAGGGGACGCAGGCCGGGAACGGGTTTGACGACCGAATCCTGATAGAAGAGCGGGACGATCTCGGCGAGCCCGCCGAGACTGATCACGAAGATCACCAGGCCGAGCATCAGACCGATATTCTTTTCGACGACATCGAGTTTCATCTCATCACCCCCGCGCCATGGCGAGTTCAGGATTTCCGGCCGGCGCCTCGCCCTGCTGGATCGTCTTGTAGGTGTTGAAAGCCATGACGAGCATGCCCACGAGGAACGCCAGCCCACCCAGCAGGCGGCCGACATAGAAGGGCCACGTCGCCTCGAGCGATTGGACGAACGTATTCGTCAGCGTCCCGTCTTCGTTCACCGCACGCCACATCAGGCCCTGCATGACACCGGCGATCCACATGTTGACGACGTAGAAGATGACGCCGATGGTGGCGAGCCAGAAATGGGTATTGATGAGCCGGACGCTGTACATCCTCGTCATCCCCCAGAGTCGCGGAATCAGGTAGTACATCGATCCGATCGTCATCATGGCGACCCAGCCGAGCGCGCCCGAATGGACATGACCGATCGTCCAGTCCGTGAAATGCGAAAGCGCGTTGACCGTCTTGATCGACATCATCGGCCCCTCGAAGGTCGACATGCCGTAGAACGAGAGCGCGACGACCATGAAGCGGATGATCGGATCGTCCCGGAGCTTCTCCCAGGCGCCCGAGAGCGTCATGATCCCGTTGATCATGCCGCCCCAGGAGGGCGCCAGCAGGATCAGGGAGAAGACCATGCCGACCGATTGGACCCAGTCGGGCAACGACGTGTAGTGGAGGTGGTGGGGGCCGGCCCACATGTAGACCGAGATCAGCGCCCAGAAGTGGACGACCGAAAGTCGGTAGGAATAGACCGGGCGTTCCGCCTGTTTCGGCACGTAGTAGTACATCATGCCCAGGAACCCCGCCGTCAGGAAGAACCCCACGGCGTTGTGCCCGTACCACCACTGCACCATCGCATCGATCGTCCCGCTATAGATCGAGTACGACTTCCAGGCGGAGACCGGAATCTCGAGATTGTTCACGATGTGGAGCACGGCGATCGTCACGATGAAGGCGCCATAGAACCAGTTCGCGACGTAGATATGTCGCGTCTGGCGTTTCATGATCGTGCCGAAGAAGACGACCGCATAACAAACCCAGACGACCGCGATCAACAGGTCGATCGGCCATTCGAGCTCCGCGTATTCCTTCGTCGTCGTGAGCCCCAGGGGCAGCGTGATCGCCGCCGCGACGATCACGAGCTGCCAGCCCCAGAAGACGAAGCTCGCGAGCCCCGGCGCGAAGAGCGACGTCCGGCACGTCCGCTGGACGACATGGAAGGATGTCCCCATCAGCGCACAGCCGCCGAAGGCGAAGATGACGGCGTTCGTATGCAAGGGCCGCAAACGCCCGTAACTGAGATAGGGAATGTCGAAATTCAACTGGGGCCAGGCCAGCTGGGACGCCAGGATCACGCCCACGAGCATGCCGACGATGCCCCAGACCACGGTCATGATCGTGAACTGGCGGATCACCCGCTCGTCATAGACCGGGCCCTGCGCTTCCGCGGTTGCCATCGCGCTCCTCTCCTCCCCTCGCCGGAAACCGGGATGCACCCCGACCGACGAAATGATGCGACGACCCCCCGCGATCGTCGCCGCTGCGTTACGCAACTCCCATGCCAATCACTGGTGCCCAGCCTAGGCGTTCGCGGATCGCTTCGCGTCGGGGAGTCCCACTATGTGGCGAAAAAACTCGCTTTCTCCGAGCCTGATCGTCCCGCTGCACGGACGGCACGGAGCCTACTGGCCCGCCGTGGCGATACAAATTGCCACGCCGCCAATCCGCTTGTGGCCGATCGCCTCGGCATAATTTGACAAAACCCACTTGAACGACAAGAGAATCGGCACGTGTCCTGCATCGACATCGGCCTGCAGGGCGGCCGTCCTGGCGATCCGGCCGGGGTGCACTCCGCTGCGAGGTCCGGCGAAAGCCGGATAAGGGCCGTGCGATCGGGAGAGCGGGAGAGCGGGAGAGACAGGCGATGGCGACGAATTCAGCGGAGGGATCGGGGAAGGCGCAGGGCGGCGGGACCGGATCGGCGCGAGTGGTGTTCCGGGGCGCGAATCTGATCGACGGCGACCGGCCCGCCCGGCCGAACATGACGATCGCCATCCGCGGCGAGCGGATCGAAGCGATCGAGCCCGACGACGGCTTCCCGCTCACGCCCGCAGACGAGGTCCACGAACTGCACGGCCGGAGCCTGATGCCCGGCATGGTGCAGTCCCATTTCCACTCGCATTTCGGCGCCTTCGGTGACGGCGTGCGCGCCCCGGCACTCGGCCTCGAAGCCGCGCCCGCCTATCTCAGCATGCTGGCGGCAGCGAACGCGGAAACGGCGCTGGCCTGCGGTTTCACGGGCGCCATCGGCTCGAGCAACGCCCACACGATCGATGTCAGCCTGAAGGAGGCCATCCTCGCCGGGTTCGTCGAAGGGCCCCGCTACCTGGCAGGCTCGAGGGAGATCGTGACGACGGGTGAGGCGTCGGACTACCCCAACAACCGGAACTTCTTCATGGACCTCGGCCATACCGGCCTGACCCATGCGGCCAACGGGCCGGAAGCGTGGCGACTCGCCGGACGCACCGAGGCGGGGCGTGGCTGCGACGTCGTCAAGATCTCGGCCGGACCGGGACACGGATCGTCTCCGACCTTCGATGTCCTCTATCCCACGGTCGAGGAACTCCATGCCCTGGTCGAAGCGACCCACAAGCTCGGGAAGAAGGTCCGCGCCCATGCGCCGTCCCGGACGGCGATCCTCGAATGCGCGCGGGCCGGCGTCGACATCATCGACCATGCCGACCGGATCGACGAGGAATGCGTCGAGGCGATCCTCGAAGCCGGGAGCTTCGTCGTTCCGAGCATGCTCTGGAGCGAACGCTTCCTCGAACTCGCGGAGTCCTGGGATCACGATGCGACCCCCCTGCCCATCAGCGAGGGCTTTCCCGAAACGCCCGACGCCGTCCGGGCCCGGATCCGGGGGGTTCGCGAGGATTTCGACTACACCTGCCGCGCGATGCCCGAGGCGGCTCGGGCCGGGGTGAAGATGATCGTCGGCGACGACTACGGAACCCCGATCATGCCCCACGGCGACTACATCCCCGAATTCGAACTCTACGTGAAACGCCTCGGCATTCCGCCACTCGACGTGATCCGCTGGGCGACGCGGAACGGTGCCGAAGCGATGGGCCTCGCCGACGAGACCGGCACGATCGAGGTCGGCAAGCTCGCGGATCTCGTCGTCGTCGATGGCGATCCCCTCGTCGACATCGGCTGCCTCGCGGACCGATCGAACCTGAAGGCGATCCTTCTCGGCGGACGCTGGATCAAGAACGAACTGGATGCCCCTTCGCGGAGAGGTCCCTCGGCATGAGCGAGCAACACGAACTGGCACGCGCCCAACTCGAGGCCTTCCTGGCTGCCGCCCGCGAGCGCAGCATTCCGAAGGACGTCGCCGGACGCGCGATGCTCGCCCAGTTGATCGAATCATGGAAAGAGGAGCGGTCGTGGCAGGACATCGCCAACGAATTGCGTTTCACGGCGGACAGCCTCGATCCCGATACCGATTTCGAGTTCATGAGACCCTGAAATCGAGGCCATCATCCGTCGCGATGCCGCTTCGAGCACGACCCGGAAGGAGGATTCACCCATGGTCTACTACAACCCTCTCATGCCCGAGATCCTCGAGGATCCACTGCCGATCTACAAGCAGCTGCGCGACGAAGCACCGGCCTACTACGTCGAGGAACACGACTGCTGGGCATTGTCCCGCTTCGAGGACATCTGGGAGCAGAGTGCCGACAACGAATCCTATTCAGCCGCCGCCAGGGGAACCACGCCGGCCCACCTGATCACGAAGCAGCTGCCGGTCTTCCCGAGCGTGAACCTGATGGATCCGCCCGAGCACGTCCGCAACCGGGCCTTGATCTCGGGCGCCTTCAAGCCCCGCCGTGTCGCGAGTCTCGCACCGGTCGTCGAGGAGATCGTGGCGCGTCACGCGAAGGTCCTGGAACCCGGCCATGAGGTCGATCTCGCGGCGGACTACATCGGCAAGATCTCGATCAACGTCGCCTGTGTCCTGCTCGGGCTTCCACCGGAGGACGGCGATCAGATCTATGCGTACGTGAACCGCTTCTTCGACCGGGCGCCCGGGCAACCGGGAATGACGGAAGACGGACTCGCGGCCTCCGCGGAGCTGAACGCCTATCTCGAAGACATCATCCGACACAGGAAGGCCCATCCGACGGACGACGATGTCCTGCTGAACGCCTACCTGAACGCGCGATTCGACGGGGAACCCCTCCCCCTCGACAACATCGCCTCGCAGATGGCGACCCTCGTGATCGGCAGTACCGACAGCTTCCCGAAGATCTTCAGCGCCTTCGCGCTCGAACTCTTCCGCTCCCCCGAGCAACGAGCCGAACTGGTGGCCGATCCCGCGCTGATTCCGAATGCGTTTCGGGAGGGCCTCCGCTATGCGATGCCGACCCAGTTCCTGGGAAGGACCGTCATGAAACCCGTCCAACTCCACGGCAAGACCTTCGAACCCGGCCAGGCCGTCCTCTTCCTCTTCCCCTCGGCCAATCGAGACGAGCGCGAGTTCGAGGATCCCGACCGTTTCGACATCCATCGGGAATCGAAGCGGATCCTGACCTTCGGACACGGCAACCATTCATGCCTCGGCACCCACATCGCGGCCCTGGAGGGCGAGACGGCGACCCGGCACCTGCTCGAGAGGATGCCCGAATACGTGGTCGACGAGAGCCGGATCAAGCGACTCAAGAGCGAGTTCGTGGCGGGCATCATCGGCCTGCCCGTCCGCGCCGGATGATCGGAGCGTCCACGCGCGCCATGTCCAGGGCCCACGCCTCCCCATCGAAGGGGGAAGAGTCCGGAGCCGGAGACTCGGAGGGAATCGATCCGGACGCGCTTCTTCGTGCCCTGGAGATGCTCGCCGAGCGGGAAGCCCGCTTCACGGAGCGCTTCTACGAGATCTTCTTCGATCGGCGACCGGATGCGCGAGAACTCTTCGGGCCCTATTCCATCACGGAGCAGGAGGAGATGATGCGAGAGACCCTGCATTCGATTCACGCGCTCTGCGAAGACCAGGCCTGGCTGGCAGACAATCTTGCCGCCCTGGGTCGCAGCCATGCCGAATACGGCGTCACGAGCGACATGTATCCCGCCTTCGTCGACGCCTTCGTCGAATGCGGTCGCGAAGTGCTGGGCGGGGACATCGGCGATGCCGGGTTCCGCTCCCTTCGACGGGCGACATCGGAGATCACTCGTCAGATGAGCGAGGCCGCCGAAACGGTACCGCTCAAACGGTCTGGCTGAAGGTCCTCGCCGACTGCGCCGCCTCCGGGTCGAGATGGGCGTCGAAGGCCATGGCGACATGCCGCAACAGGACCCGGCCGACCCCGGTCACGACGAGATCCCCGTTCTCGGAGAGTTCGACCAGCCCATCCTTTTCGAGCGCCCGCAACCGGTCGAGGGCGGCCGCGAAATCGTCCCGGAAGCAGCCTCCGAAACGCCCCTCGACCTCCGCCGCCGACAGCCGGGCTTCACACATGATCCGACCGATGATCCAGCGACGGGCGCGGTCGTCCGGAGTCAGCCAGATCCCCCTCGTCGTCGCCAGCCGTCCCGCCTCGACTTCCGCGAACCAGCGCGGAAGATCCTTCTCGACCTGCACGTACGCGTCCCGGGTCTCACTGATCGCGCTGGGACCGAAGGCGAGGACGTCGACCCCTTCGCGTGTCGTATACCCCATGAAGTTGCGCCGGAGGGTTCCGGAATCGAGAGCCCGGGCGAGTTCGTCCTCAGGGAGCGCGAAATGATCCATCCCGATCGCCCGATACCCCGCGTCAGCCAGACGTCGGATCGCCGAAAGGAAGATCTCGATCCGACGAGCGGGATCCGGAAGGTCACCGCGCTCGAAGCCCCGCTGCTGCTTCGCGACCCAGGTGACGTGGGCATATCCGTAGAGCGCGATCCGATCCGGTCTCGCGGAAAGGACTTCGTCGAGGGTGCCCGCGAAGGACTCGACGGTCTGATGGGGCAGCCCGTAGATGAGGTCATAGTTGACGCGTTCGATGCCCCGGGCCCGCGCGCGCTCCGTCAATCCCCGCGTCATCGAGAAGGGCTGGATCCGGTGGATCGCCCGCTGGGTCTCCTCATTCGTATCCTGCACGCCGAGAGAGATCCGATTGAAACCACAGTCGGCGAGAACATCGACCTGCTCGGCCGTGGTCACCCGGGGGTCGACCTCGATCGAGATCTCCGCTCCCGGAACGAGGTCGAAGCGGTCGGACATCGCCCGGAACAATCGTTCGATCTGGCGCGGATGGAGATGCGTCGGCGTCCCGCCCCCCCAATGCAACTGACCACAGCGAAGCCGCCCGGGCAGTTCGGCGCGGGCGAGATCGAGCTCGGCTTCGATCGTCTGCAGATAGCGCTCCGGAAGGTCCGGATCGCGGGTGATGACGCGATTGCAGGCACAGAAATGGCAGAGGCTCGCACAGAAGGGAACGTGGGCGTAGAGCGAGATCTCGGCGTCGCTCGGAAGGGCGCGAAGCGCCCTCGCATGATCGTCGGGCTCGAACGCCCCGGTCCAGACCGGCACCGTCGGGTAGCTCGTGTACCGGGGCCCCGGCCCGACATAACGCGGAAAGATCCTTTCCAGCTCGGCGAAATCGAGTTCGGATTCCCACCCGTCCCGATTCGTCCCCCTCGGCCGCCTCACCCCTTCGTCAATCCCCATCGTCGAGCACGCTTCCTCCGAAGCCCGCGACGGGCCCCTCCGTGATCCGGGCCAGAAGCGCCTCTTCCCGGTCTTCATGGCGATTGACCCGATCGGCCAGTTCGTCCAGGGTCCGCAGGGCGGGATCGATTTCATCCGAATCGAGTTCCCGACGGATCCCGGATAGAAGGGAGCGGATGAGCTCATGGTCCGAAACGAGTTCGGCCAGCTCATCACCCATGTCGTTGCGCAGCCCGTGCAACGCGGGGAAGTAGATTTCCTCCTCGACCGACATATGGGCTTCCAGGGCGGTCTGGAAGAGCAGGAAGTCGCTGACGGCCTTCCTCGGGCCGCCGGCCTCGACGGAACCCAGGACCCGGGCAAAAAGGTCCTCGAGCTGGCGGTGCTGGGAAGAGATCCGTCGCTCCTCCCCGCGCATTCTCATCCGAAGGCCTCTATCGTCCGAAAGCCGGTTCCCGGAATCCATTCTGGACACGATCGGTCCCTCCCTTCGTCGCCAGGGAGTATGATCGGTGAGACCCGGCAGAAAGGAAAGCCCGGCATGCCCCGCTCGCCTCGTTTCGGAGTGACCCTCCCACAGATCAAGCGTCCCTGGTCCGAGACCCGGGCCGCGGCGATCGAATTCGACCGCCTTGGATTCGACTCGCTCTGGGTCTGCGACCACCTCTACGGCGTGCCCAACCCGACCCTTCCGATCCTGGAAGCCTGGAGCCTGCTCGCCGCGGTGGCCGCCATCACCGGGTCCGCGAGACTCGGGACCCTGGTCACCCCTCCCTTCTTCCGGAATCCCGCGGTGCTCGCGAAACAGATCGCGACGATCGACGAGATCTCTTCCGGACGCGTGATCGCGGGTCTGGGCGCCGGCTGGTTTCCCCCTGAGTTCGAAGAGACGGGCTGTGCCTTCCCGGAAACCCGCGAACGACTGCGAGCACTCGAGGAGATGGTCGAGATTCTCGTGCGCATGTGGACGACGGAAAAGGCGAGCTTCTCTGGTCGCCATTTCTCGATCCATGAAGCCCTCTCCGAGCCGAAGCCGAAGGTGCGCCCCGAGATCCTGATCGGAGGAGGAGGCGAGAAGGTCCTGATGGGGATCGCTGCGCGACATGCCGACACCTGGAACAACATGGCCGTCCATCAGGCCGCGCTCCCGAAGAAGGTCGAAGCGCTTCGGCGACGCTGCGAGGAAGTCGGCCGGGATCCCGGCTCGATCGGGATCTCCCAACAATGTGTCGTCGTTCTCGCGGAGAACGAGGTCGAGGCGCGCAGGGCGCTCGAAAAAGCCAAGAAGGTCTACGGCGGGCACATGGGCGGCGCGATCGAAGAACACGGCATCTGGGGAACCCCCGAAGCCGTCCTCGAGCGGATCGAACGCCATCGGGCCGAGGGCGTCGACCTCTTCGTGATCGAGTTCTTCGGTCGGGACACGAGGGAGCCAGCCCGACTCTTCGCGGACACGATCCTGCCCCATTTCGCCGCTGGGCTGAAGGAGAACCGGGTCGCGGCTGGAGGAGAGCCGGGCGCGGAATGAGGCGGCGCGAACGGATGGGATTCCGACATTCTACAGCAGACCCCGAAAAAGGAGGGGAGATCCGATGAGAGTCCTCGTGATGGGAGGAACGCAGTTCAACGGCCTGGCACTCGTCCACGAGCTCGCGCGGACCGGCCATGACGTCGTCATCCTGAATCGCGGCCAGAGCCAGGCAGACCTGCCCATGGGCATCGAGCGGCTCTTCGCCGACCGGACCGACGAAACCCGGATGCGGGACGTCCTTTCCGGAGTCGACGTCGATGCGATCATCGATGTTTCCGCCTATCGCCCCGAGGACGTGGAGCTGATGATCGACCTCTTCCGGGGGCGCGTCGCCCACTACATCTTCATCAGTTCGACGGTGATCTACGCAGCGAGCGATCTCCTTCCGATCACCGAGAACCATCCGGTCGAGCGCGGTCCGGCACAGAACGAGTACGGCCAGAACAAATTGCTCTGCGAAGACATCCTGATCCGGGAATGGCGGGAGAACCGGTTCCCGGCCTCGATCGTCGCCTTCTCGATGGTCATGGGCGCGCACAACATCCTGCCGGATCGCGAACAGCGGATGTTCCAGCGGATCCTCCAGGGCCGCCCGATCCTCGTTCCCGGCAATGGCCGCATGCTCCAGCAGGTGGGTCATGCCGACGATCAGGCCCGCGCGCTTCGCATGCTGCTCGGCGAACCTCGCAGCTTCGGCGAGCGGTACAACCTGACGGGCGGGGATTTCTTCAGCCAGGAGGGCTACGTCGACACCTTCGCGCGGGTCCTCGAACGCGAGGTCGAGAAGGTCTTCATTCCTCCCGCCCTGATGGAGGCGCTCTGGCAGGGCCGGATCGGGATCGAGCTGCCGAAAGCGCAAGCCAAGGTCGACATCCGCAGCAGGGCGCGGATCAGCCCCGTCATGATCAACCGCTTCATGCTCTCGATGCTCGTCCAGCAGATCGCCCCCCATCTCCATCACTGGGACCGGAGCGCCCTCTTCTCGATCGACAAGCTCCGACGTCATTGCGGCTGGGAACCCGAGATGGACTTTCCACGGACGGTCGAGCGAACCTGGCGCTGGTACCGATCCGAGGGCCTCGCCGAAAGCCAGACCTTCGATTTCGATTTCGAGGACGACCTGATCGCGCGGGCCCGGGATTGGAAACCTTGAGCGAAGGACGGCGCGATCCATGACGGAGATCTTCATCGACGGAGATGCCTGCCCGGTCAAGGAGGAAGTCTATGCGGTCGCGGCGAGACTGGGCCTGCCGGTCGTCGTCGTGGCCAATCAGCGGATCCAGGTGCCTCATGACCTCGGCGTCGGGATGGTCGTCGTCGCCGAGGGCCCCGATGCAGCAGACGATTGGATCGCCAGCGAGATCCGCAGGAACGACATCGTCATCACGGCCGACATTCCCCTCGCGGC
This sequence comes from Deltaproteobacteria bacterium, assembly GCA_011051925.1. Taxonomy (GTDB): domain Bacteria; phylum Myxococcota_A; class UBA9160; order UBA9160; family UBA4427; genus UBA4427. The sequence goes on along the minus strand of DRKE01000460.1, from coordinate 1,082 downwards.
GCGCTGCCTGGCCGTGGGCGCACTGGCCCTGGGCACGAACGGGCGTGAGTTCACCCAGGACTCGATCGGCGGGGCTCTCGCGACGCGCGAGATCAAGGCATCCATCCGCGAGAGCGGCCAGTCCACGGGCGGCCCGCCGCCGATCACGGCGAAAGACCGCTCCCGCTTCTCGAATCGTCTCGATCAGCTCGCCCATCGGGCCCTGCGGAGCGGTTGAGCGGGCGGTCCGCCCGGCGTGATCCCGTTCCCGATCAGCGATTGACCTTCCAGCGAGGAGGCCCGATCCTGCCCGGATGGGGATCCCCGAAATCACGAACGAACGGACGCGAACGATGCAGGCCGAACGGATGCGGGCCGGCCGCCTGGCGTTGCTCGTCGGTACGGCCATCTTCGCCGCGAAATTCCTGGCCTACACGCTGACCGGCTCGACCGCCGTCTTCGCGGACGCGATGGAGTCGACCATCAACATCGTCAGCGCGGGCATGCTGGTCCTCGCCCTCGCGATCGCGGCGCGACCCCCCGACCCCTCCCACCCCTACGGCCATGGCAAGATCGAGTTCCTGTCCGCGGGCATCGAGGGAACGGCGATCCTCTTCGCCGCCCTCGTGATCGGCGTCGAGAGCATCCATGAACTCATCGCAGGCCCGGTGATCCACGACCTGGATGTCGGACTCGTCCTTCTCGCGGCTTCGGCCGCCGCCAACGCGATCCTCGGCGTCTACCTCACACGAACGGGCGAGCGGACCCGCTCGGAAGCGCTCCGGGCCGACGGGCGACACGTCCTGGCCGACGTCTGGACGAGTGCCGGCGTGATCGGCGGCCTTTTCGTCGTTCGGCTCACCGGATGGATCTGGGCCGATCCCTGGATCGCCATCGTCGTCGCCGTCCATGTCGCCTGGGAGGGCTTTCGGCTTCTCGTCGATTCCCTGCGCGGCCTGATGGACGAAGCCGACGGGCGACTCATCGAATCGACGGTCGCGACCCTCGAGGACGCGAGGGAATCCTCCTGGATCGACATCCACAGTCTTCGCGGCTGGCGATCAGGCGCCCGGCGACACATCGATTTCCACATGACCGTGCCG
>DRKE01000459.1 GCA_011051925.1 Deltaproteobacteria bacterium | reverse complement strand
GGATCCTTCCCGACATCGCGCGGAGCCACGCGACTCGAGTCCCGGGCGGCGACGCGGCTCCTTCCGGCCGACCTCGTGAACACCGGAAACCCGGGGATCGAAGCCAGTGCCGGAACCGTCATGGCGCCCGGGAATGGCGACACCGAAACGAGAAAATCGCGGCGGACACGCTGCGATCCCCGGAATTCCGCGCGATCGATCCGGAAAACGTTCGAAAGTCCGGATCGATTCTCGATGGGGTGGGGATGGTTCTCTGGGTGATCGGTTCCCGGATCCCTGGCAGCAACCGGATCCGGCGTCTCACGGCGGCCGTGTTCGTGGCGCCCCTGACGCCTCGCAACCGCACCGGGAGCCGACGACTTCCCGGAGCGGATCCGGGCGGGCGGGACGGGTTCCGCTTCGGTCCATCCGAACCGACCGGACGATCGACCTCGGCGTCGACCGACCCCGGCAATCGGCGTCGGCCCCGAGCGTGTTCGCCGCAACCCGGACCGACGCGCGCAGCCCTATTTCTTGTGGCGCTGTCGCCTCAAGAGCTTCCGTTGCTTGTGCTTTCGCATCTTCTTCCGACGCTTCTTGATCACGCTGCCCAACGGATTTCTCCCTCTTCCGATTCGCCTCGCCCGGGAAATGGGCGCGGCAAGATGTAGAGACTCGATGGGACACTGTCAAGAGAACGGGACAGGGCGTGATCCACGGACCGGCCGTGCCTTCATCCCCGCAGGCCAGCGCGACGGATCTCAGCCGCCGATCAATCTCCGGATCACCAGGTTTCGCGCGCTTCCGAGCACTCGATTGACCGGATGTCGGCGGGGAAGGAAGGGCAGAACCGGTAATCGGCGACGGCCCAGCTCCGCGATCGCCTGGTTGATCGGCGCGTGACCGGGATCGATCATCTGCCCCCGCCTCAGGTAGCGCAGTGCCTCGGAGCGTCGGCCGAACCCGAGGTAGACCCGGGAGAGATTGAGATAGAGATCCGGGTTGAAGAATTCCTGCTTTGCCGCCGACTCGCACAGGGTTCTCGACGCCTCGAAATCCCGCTCTTCGAGCGCGATCGCGAGACCGAGCAGCGATCGGATGCGGGCGTGATCGGGCGCCAGCTCGTTCGCTCGTCTGAGACTCGCCAGCGCGTCGGCGGTCGCACCCGCCTCCAGCTCTGCGGAGCCCTTTTCGAAGAGTCGCTGGGCCTCGTCGCAGAGCGTCCGTCCGGACCGATGATGTGCCTCGAGCACCTCGACCTGATCGTTCAATGGCATCGCTGCCCCCGGCTGACGGGCCTGCTCAGACGAAGCCCGTTCCCGGGTGCTCTATCGGCCGTTTCCCGATCGACCCGAAGCGAATTCCGCCCCCCGGCAACCGGTCGGTTTCCGGGGAACGCAGGGCCCGTGCAGGGAATCCGAAGTGACGGAGTTGACGACTCGTCGGGCCGATCCGCCTGGGATTCAGTATTCGATGATCTCGAGGATGTAGCGCTTCTTTTCCTTGCCGCTCGCTGCAGCCATCAGCGTCCGGATCGCCGAAGCGTGGGCGCCCCCTTTTCCGATCACCTTCCCCAGGTCTTCCTTCGCCACACTGAGCTCGAGTACATGGGCATGGTCACCCACGACTTCCTTGATCTGCACCTCATCCGGTCGATCCACCAATGCCTTGACGATGTCCTCGATCAGCTGCTTCATCAAAATACCCTACCTCTCAAGTATCCTTCAAAGTCCGATTCGAACCCGCTTTTCCCGATGCCCGACCATGCGGACCGGACCGACCTTCGTGCCCGAGAGGAGAGTCAGGGGCTCCACGCCAATCGACCCAAAGCAACAGAATTTTATCGACGTCTCTGATCCACCTCGATCCGGCCCACCTTTCGCTCCCGAGGGGACTCGACAATCATCCGACGTCGGCATTCGATCCGCAACGGGTGAACCCCCCTCATCGCGATCTTTTGTCCCGGAGTCCCCGGCGGCGCGGCTGCGCCTCGATGGCCGTCCCGGACCGCAGGGCGGCCGGTTTCAGCGGGGATCCAGGGGGGAAGCGAAGGCGGTCTGGAGTCGGGGCGGTACCCCGACGCGGACGCGCGATGGCAGGGCCGGCTCTCCCACGCGAAGGATCCGGACGCGATCGGCGATGCGCCGAGCATTCCGCAACACCTGCTCGAAGAGCCCGTCGTCACACAGGGGTACGACGGCATGCTTCACGAGGAGATCGGCGGCTTCGTCGGGATCGAGCCAATCGCGATAGGGACGATCGGAGGGTTCGCTCTGGAACACCTCTCCGACGCGGGCCTGCAGACCCAACCCCGCCGCCATTGCCCGGCCCCAGGGTGTCCGGAAGACGCGCAGCGTCCCCTCGACCTCCCGCAGCAGGAGCGAATTCGCGCCGAAGAGCGTCGAGCCTGGCGTGGTCCAGCGGGCAGCCCCCTCCGACGCCACGACGCCGAGACGGAGATCGGCCCGGCCCCGCGTCGAGACCGCGTTCGCCGTCAGACAGAGCCCGCCTCGAGACACGGTCCGATGGAGCACGATCCATTCGTCGAGGGGACCTCGCAGGGGATAGCCGGTTCGGCGCGCCGATTCGCGCGAGACCACGATCTCCCCCGTCCGGAACTGCGCGTCGAAACAGGCGAGCCGCTCGCGATGCCCCGCGCGCGACAATCCGAGGATCCAATCCTCACCCCGCCGACCGACTTCGAAGGTCCACACGCCGAGCGCATAGCGTTCGCCACCAAGATCCCCCCTCGCGACGTCTCCGACACGGATCCCGACGTGGACCTCGGGTTCCCTCGGAAGACAGGCGAAATCCGTGAGGCCGCCCTCCGGCCATTCCCAGACCCAGGTATCCGGGACTTCGATCCCGATCTGGATGCCACCGATCTCCAGTCCCCTCAACCGCGTCCTTGCCATGCCGATCCTGTTTCCATGCCGGACCGACCTCGTACGCCGGCTCGAGCTTTTCCACCATTTCCTTCACTGATCGGCAATCCACCGGCAAGCTTGAGCGCCGGAGGCCGAAGAGTCCCGGGGTACGGAACCCCGGGAAGATGGTCTCTCGAGTCGCGGGCGGGGTAGATGCCGGTCCCATTCTGGGGTACTCCATGGGCGCGCTCGAGCCATCACCGCCCGAACGAAGTCCCAGAGAGCCAGGGAACACGCACAACGAGCCCACCCACGGACGCTGAGAGAGCAAGGAGGAGAGGGATGGCCCAGCCCGTCGTGACGACTCGAATCCTCCGTCGGCTCCTGAAGACGGGCGCGCTCGGGCGGGCGGAGAAGCTCCTCGAGCGGATCCATCCGGCCGACCTCGGTCCCCTCCTGTCGGATCTGACCCCCGACGAGATCCGCATCGTGATCGACCTGCTTTTCAAGCATCAGCGGGCGGCGACGATGCTTCGCGAGCTCCCGCCCGAGCTGATGCCCGAGATCATCGAAGCGATCTCGGACCAGCGGATGGCCGAGGTTCTCAACCGGCTCGAGATGGACGACATGCTCGAACTGGTCGATGCGAT
>DRKE01000458.1 GCA_011051925.1 Deltaproteobacteria bacterium | reverse complement strand
GCGCGGCTTGCCATTCACCTCGACGACGTAGTGGAGGTGGGGCCCCGTGCTCCGACCCGTACTGCCGATGGCGGCAATCTCCTGGCCACGCTCCACGACGTCCCCGGGCTTGACGAAGAACTCACGCGTGTGTCCGTAGACCGTCTTCACGCCGAATCCGTGATCGACGACCAAGGCGTTTCCGAGGGGGCCCCGGCGCCCCGCGAAGGTCACCCGACCCCGTGCCGGCGCGTAGATCGGCGTCCCACTCGCCGCCGAGATGTCGATCCCGGCATGCTTCTGGCGGCGTCCCGTGAAGGGCGAGACCCGAACACCGAAGCGGGACGTCAACCAGCCCTTGGCCGGCCAGATCGACGGCATCGACACCAATCGTTCCCGCTTGTCCTCCAGCTGGAGCAACAGGACCTCGAGAGAGTCGGCCCGATGATCCGCGCCCTCCGTGAGATCGAGCGCATGGTCGTCGAGGACTTCGAAGAAGGAGGCCCCGGTCGCCTCGCTCGGATCGAGGGGTTCGCCTCCGCCCCGACCCTCGAGCCCGGGCGGCGGCGGTGGCGTCCGATCGACGGGCACGCCGACCGGAAGCGCGGGCGCGCCTTCTCCTTCCGGCGCGAGTTCGACGACGTCCTCTCCTCCGATGCCGACCGTGCCGGGCAGGTTCGCGATGATCCGGACCTTGCGCTCGAGTTCGGTCACCCGGGCGAGCTGCGTATCGACCTGCTCCAGTCGGTCGCGGAAGAGCGCGATCTGCTCGCGCTGCTCGAAGGCTTCGACACGCAGGGCCTGGAGTTCGACGTTGTCCGCCCGGAGGCGCCAGTAGTCCCAGATTCCGACCAGCCCGACCAGCGTGCCCACGACCAGGGCGATGGCGGCCTGCTTGACGCGGCGTTTCGGGATCGACAACTGGACCGGCCGCGCCTGGGCATCCCGTACGAAGATGAGCGTAAACGAATCCATCAGCTCTCCATCCATTCCTTCCGGCATTGCTTCCGGGCGACCGACGGGCCTGCCCGCGAGTCGATCCGACGATTCCCACGACGGGGCTACCGGGGCAGCGTCACCCCGATCCTCAGCTTGCCCATCTGGATCTCGTCCTCGTTCTTGAGACGCTGTCGGGCCACGGGCGCCCCGTTGACCAGCGTGCCATTCGTACTGCCGAGATCCTCGACGAAGAACCCCTCCCCATCGAAGCCGATCAGCGCGTGGGCCCGCGAGATCGTCGCTTCGGCCAGGGCGAGATCGGCCTTGCGGCCCCGACCGATCACGAAGCGATCGCGATCGAGCACCACCTCGAGACCCTCGTAGAAACCGGAAAGGACGATCGCCGTCGCGCCGGACGGCGGCCTGTGTCGAGGCTCCGCCCCCCCATCCCGATTCGAGTCCATGATTCCTGCCGTGCCCTCACCGATTGCCGGATCCAGGGGACTCATCGGCGTCTTCGCCCGGGTTCTTGACCGATGGGCCCCGGCCCGCGAGGGGCGTGGGAATAGATCGGGGGCGTTTTCACTCACTCAAGAATGGAGCAATGAGCGTGCATGTTCCCGCGTGACCTCGGTCACGTTCTCCCCGCCGGCCATCCGCGCCAGCTCTTCCACGCGCAGGTCTCCCTCGACGCGTTCCACCCGGGTGCGGGTCCGACCCCCTCGCGCTTCCTTGCGGACGACGAAATGCCGGTCGGCGAACGCCGCGATCTGGGGCAGGTGGGTGATGCAGAGGACCTGATGCTCCCTGGCCAGCTCTGCCAGCACCCGCCCGACGCGCTCTGCCACGGCGCCGCCGATCCCCGCGTCGACCTCGTCGAAGACGATCACCATGTTGCGATCCGCCCGCCGGAGGGCGTTCTTGATGGCGAGGAAGAGTCGGGAAAGCTCGCCCCCGGATGCCACCTTCTGGATCGGCCGGGGCGCCTCGCCCTGGTTCGCGGAGAAATGGAACCGGGGTCGTTCGCGGCCGGACGGTCCGGTCTCGAGTCCTTCCGGAAGGCCCTCACGCGGGACCGGCTCGAGATCGACCACGAAACGGGCGCCCTCCATCGCCAGACCAGCGAGTTCCGCCTGCACCGCCTTCGCGAGCTTCCGCGCCGCCCGGGCCCGCGCCTTCGAAAGGCGGGAGGAAGCCTCGTTCGCCGCCGCGAGAGCCGCCACCCGTTCGTCCTCGAGTTCGCGTATCCGCTCGTCTGCCCCGGCCAGCGTCTCGAGTTCCCGGGCGACCTCGTCACGATGGGCCAGCATGTCCTCGACGCTCTGCCCGTATTTCCGACGCAATCGCTCGAGACGCGCGATCTTCTCCTCGACCTCTTCGAGCCGGCCGGGATCCATGTCGAGACCCGACAGATAGTCCGCCAGACTGGCCGAGACGTCCCGCAGCTCCTCCTCCAGGGCTTCGAGTCGGAGCGCCAGGCCCTCGAGCGAGGGATCGAGTCCCGCCGCCCTGGCCAGACCGCGGCGGGCGACCGCGAGCGCCGCCTCGGCGGAACCCGAGGCATCGGTCGCCTCGGTGCCCCCGAGCGCCCCGACGACGCTCGCCATTTCCTGGGCCAGCCGCTCGGCGTGGGTGAGGCGTCGATGGTCGGCCTCGAGGGCCGCGATGCCCTCGGCGTCGAGTTCCTCCGCTTCGAGTTCCCGCCGTTGGTATTCGAGGAAGTCGAGGCGCCGCGCGCGGGCTTCCTCGGCCGCGCGCGACTCGGCGATCGTGCGATCGAGTTGGCCGACCCGAGCCACTTCGCGGGCCACGATCTCGCGAAGACCCGTCTTGTCGGCGAAGGCGTCGAGCGCGGCCATGTGGACTTCGGGACTGCGAAGCGCCTGGGAGCCGTGCTGGCTCGAGATCTCGAGCTGGCCTCCGAAGATCTCCTGGAGGGTCGAGACCGGCACGAGTTGCCCGCCCACCCGCGCCCGGCTCCGCCCGCTCGCATGCAGGCTCCGCCGGACGATCAGCTCTGGGGCCAGGCCCTCGGGATCGCCTTCCGTTTCCGCCGCCAGCCCCCGGCTTGCGAGGGCCCGAGCCACGTCCTGATGACCGTCCATGCGGAAGAGCGCCTCGACCGCGCCCTCCTCGGCCCCGCTGCGAAGCGTCTCCGCGGTGGCCCGACCACCCGTCAGCAGAGCCAGGGCGGCCAGGATGATCGACTTGCCCGTCCCGGTCTCACCGGTCAGGACATTCAGTCCCGGTCCGAACTCGAGTTCGACCGACTCGACCAGCGCCAGGTTTTCGATTCGCAGCATTTCGATCATCGAGGCCCCCCACGCGACCCCGGAGCCGGGGCACGCGCCCATGATCCCGCTTCGGACGAAAGGACTCAAGCGGGAACCCGACTTGGCTAACATGGGCCCATGAGCCCCGACGAGACCCTCGACCTCTTCCCCGAGCAGACCCGTCGACGGCTCGAGCCCCATGCGCCCCTGGCCGAGAGGATGCGCCCGCGAACCCTCGATGACCTCGTCGGCCACGAGGAACTGCTCGCGCCGGGTCGACCGCTCCATACCCTCGTTCGCGAGGGTGCCCTGCCCTCGATCCTCCTCTGGGGCCCGCCCGGCAGCGGGAAGACCACCCTCGCCTGGATCCTCGGAGAGATGCAGGATGCACGCCTCGTTCCGCTCTCGGCGGTCACGGCCGGCGTACCCGAGATCCGGAAGGCCGTCGAGAATGCCCGCCGGACCCGGCTCCGGACCCTTCTTTTCATCGACGAGATCCATCGCCTGAACAAGGCCCAGCAGGATGCCCTGCTGCCCCACGTCGAAGCGGGCATCCTCACCCTGGTCGGGGCGACGACCGAGAATCCCTCCTTCAGCGTGATCGCCCCACTCCTCTCGCGCTGCCGCGTGATCCCCCTCGACGCCCTCGATGCCGAATCCATCGGGCGCGTCGTGGACCGGGCACTCGCGGATCGCGAACGGGGTCTCGGCGCCTCGGGACTGCGCCTCGCACCGGAGGCGAGGGAGGCGATCATCCTCGCGTCCCAGGGCGATGCGCGAAGGGCGCTGGGGATCCTCGAAGCGGCCGCGACCCTGCATCTCGCCAGTGCCCGTCGAGGGGAGCCCCTCTCGCGAGAGACCGTGAGGCAGGCCGGGGGAAGAATCGCGCTGCGCCATGATCGCGACGGGGAAGAACATTTCAACGTCGTCTCGGCGCTGATCAAGAGTCTTCGGGCGAGCGATCCCGATGCGGCGTTGCACTATCTGGCCCGGTTGATCGAAGCCGGCGAAGACCCGCTCTACCTGGCCCGTCGCCTCGTCATCTTCGCATCGGAGGACGTCGGCAACGCGGACCCCGCCGCCCTGGGGCTCGCCGTTTCGGCCCAGCAGGCCATCGAGCGGATCGGCATGCCCGAAGGCCGGATTCCCCTGGCCCAGGCGGCGACCTATCTGGCCTGCGCGCCCAAGAGCAACGCCGCCTACGTCGCGCTCGATCGCGCCCTGGCCGATCTCGAAGGACAGGGTCCCTTGCCCGTGCCGCTGCACCTGCGGAACGCGCCCACGCGTCTGATGAAGGAGCTCAGCTATGGCCGCGACTACGTGTACGCCCACAATGTGGAGGATGCATTCGTCGCGGCGGAGAATCTGCCTGAAGCGCTCCGGGGCCGGGTCTACTACGAACCCCTCGAACGGGGCGAAGAAGGGGCGATCGCGGACCGCCTGCGTGCATGGCGGAAGAGGC
>DRKE01000457.1 GCA_011051925.1 Deltaproteobacteria bacterium | reverse complement strand
CCGGGGAAGATCTCCTCGATCCGGGACTCGAATTGCCGGCGGACGAACTCGGCCTCCCGGGGATCGAGCGATCCGGAATACACGACGACGGACGCTTCCGGCGAGAGCGTCGTGGAGAGGAACGATTCCATCTCTTCGGCGCTCCAGTCCGAGCGTCCGCGTTGCGGCCTCCGACCTCGAGCGGCGCCGGGCGGGGGCGGGTGCATCCGGCGGAAGACCTCGACGGCCATGGCGTCGGGGAGGGATTCCCGGGTGAGTCGCGCGAGAGCCACTTCGCGTCGAATACGCTCGAGAGCAGGCGCATCGACGCGTCTCGCATCATGCCATTCAAAGAAGAGTCCGAGGGCCGCATTCCGCAGGGTTTCGGGGAAGCCCAGCTCGAGCCAGAGCCAGTCCTCCTCGATCCGGGTCGCCAGGCGGCCACCCAGGGCCAGGACCCGGTTGCGGAATCCGGAGGGATCACGTGCCGTTTCGCCGGCACGCAGCAGGGCGGCTGCCAGATCGAGCTTCGAGTGGAGAGCCGAAGGCGATGCTTCCGGGGGTGCTCGAAAGCCCCAGCGAAGGGTCGCCAGTCCGGATCCCGGAACCGCGTCGACGATGAAAAGACCGCGGGAGGGGAGTTCAGCCTTCATGGCGAGGGGATCCCCGGGCTCCGTCATGGATCCGTCCGGCCCGTTTCCGCTCTCGAGTGTCGGGAGGCCATCGGCCGTGATTCCGCATCGGGGTTCGAGGTCGATCGCAGCGACCGGAATCGGATCAGGGTAGGAGGGCGTCTTCGCGCAACCGGCCACGAAGAAGATCCCGGCACCCAGGAGAGCGAGTGTGGCATGGAAGAGCGTCTTCTGGAGATCCCGATCGAAGCGGCGACCCGACGGCATTCGCATCACAGCAGCATTCCTTCCAGGGACGCTCCGATGCTCGAAGGAAGGAATTCGAGGAGCGGTTTCAGCCAGCGCATGATCCCGGTCGGCCGGATCTCGAGCGTCGAGAAGTCGTCGACGAGATAGCGTCGCGCGACGCGACGAAGTTCCTTCCGGTCGAGTCGATCCAGGCGTCTCAAGTCGGTCTCGAAGTAGTGGGGATCGTCGTGAAAGAGCGTTCCCCGCGCGATCGCGGCGGCGATGCCGTCGTTCGTTTCGAGTCGGCCGAGTCGCTCGGTCTGCTCCTGCATCCGGCTCCTGCACAGTTCCTGATCCCGCGGACCGTTTTCCCGAAGGTCGGCCGTCTCCCTGCGAATCGCGTGCTGGATGTCCTCGAAGCGGGCGAAGGTCCGGGGTGCGAACACGAAATTGAGAAGTCCCACGTCGCGAAAGGCGAAGGAAATCGTGTAGGCGTCGAGCGTGAAGGGCTCGCGAACCGCCTTCGCGAACCGGGCTTCGTCATGGCCCATCAGGAGATCGTCGAGAACGCCGAGAGCCAATGCGTCGGGATTCCGCTCTCCCACGCCGTGCCAGACGACGGCATAGACCGGAAAAGGCGCCAGGGGGTCGTCGATGATCTCGTTTCGGGCGACGGGATCGACCTCGAAGCGCACGCGGGCGGGACGTGTCTTTCCGCGGGGCAGGGGCCCGAAGAATCGGGTGATGTTCCTTCGGGTCGCTTCGGGATCGAAGCCACCGACGACGACGAGAACCGCGTTTCCGGGTGAATAGTAGTCGGCATGGAAACGAATCGCTTCCGTCTCGGTCGCGGCGGCGAGTTCCTCGTCGGTTCCGAGCGGTGAGTGGCCGTACGGTGTTCCGGCCCAGAGCGCCAGCCCGAACCGTTCTGCCGCGCCGACGTAGGGCAGGTTCGCGAGCCCCAGACCCTCCTCCTGGATCGCCGCTCTCTGATTGTCGAGATTCGTGCGCGTGATCCGGAGGGTCTGCATCCGATCGGCTTCGGCAAACAGGACCTGCGCGAGCGCCCGGGCCGGCACCGTGTTCCAGTATTCCGTCGTGTCGTAGTCCGTCGCCGCGTTGGTTCGTCCTCCCGAGGCGCGCACGACCCGGAAATGCCCGCCGTCGGGAATCCGATGACCGCCCTTGAACATCATGTGCTCGAAGAGGTGGGCGATCCCGCTTCGTCCGTGCGGTTCATCACGAGCACCGACGTCGTAGGCGACGCGAACCGTCACGGTCTTCTCCCAGGGGCGCTGGACGAGGCGGACGCGCAGGCCGTTCGGAAGGGAATAGGCTTCGATTGCAGGAACGATCCCGGGAAGGATCGCGTCGAGGTCGAGCCGGGGGCAGGAGGCGGCGAGACCCGGTCCAGGCGCTGCGGAGACCAGGAGGGATGAGAGAACGAGGGCCGGGATGATCAGGCGCCGTACACCCGGAAGGAGTGAGTGTGCCGACATTCCCGGGTCAGGACACACGAGCTGCGCTCGCATGGATCTCCGTGCGGAACGGGGACGAGAGAATCAAGGACCCGATCGAGATGATTCCGCCCGGCCGCCGGGTGCACCCCGCGGCGCAGAGCGCAGGCCAGGTCGTACCCAGGATGATCAGGGTGGGGCGCATCGGGAAATCTCCCTGGCCTGCGAATGGAAAAGGGCAGCATGACCGAATCGGGGAACCGAGGAAAGAGTGCCACATCGTGAGTGCGGGTTCCGTCCCCTGGGGCTGTCCGGATAGGGACCCGGTTGAAGCCTCCAGCGAAACACGGGTCTTTTCCGAGTCTGCCCGGTCAAGTCGATTCCGATCACGACCGATTCTTCCAGCATTCTTTCATCGAATCTCGCGGAGATTCCCGTTCGGGTGTGGGGAAGTCGGGAATGGCGATCGCTGGTCAGCGGCGGAGGCGTCGGATCTGGAGGGGCGT
>DRKE01000456.1 GCA_011051925.1 Deltaproteobacteria bacterium | reverse complement strand
GCTGGCGCCCCGTGGCCCGCAGCTCGAGGGTCCGGTCCCGCCAGGCCTGGCGGATCGTCGCCTCGATCGCCCTGGCGTCGGCGCAGCGCCGGATATCGAGGAGCGGGAGCCCGAAGACGGGTCGCGGGCGGAGGCATTTGATGTGGTTCGGGCCGACGGTCGAGAAGACGATCCGTTCGATCTTCAGGGGCCCGACCACCGATTCGAAGGGAAGCGCACTCATCGGGAGGGAGACCAGGAGGCTGCGTCCGCCGGGCATGGGACGGGCGGCCAGCCCCATTCGCTGGAAACGGGCGCTCTGCCGCTGCTGATCCCGGTCGAGCTCGAGCTCGCTGGTCGCCATCCACGGGGCCCTCCGCTGGGGTTATTCGACGGAGCGGGGCCCAGTCTTGACCCGATCCGGTCGGAGCAACGGCGTGGCGGAGGGGCCTGGGGAATCCCGTCGGACCGGACCCGTCCGGAAGAACCCCGAGTGGATCCCTCGGGGGGCAGTTGCCGCTTCCGCCTCTTTCAGATTCAGATGTGTAGGGCTAAAGCCCTAGTCTTTCGTGGCCGATACACCACATGCATGAAGAATCGTGACGCACATCACATCCTGGGACGCACGACGCTTCGGCGCTTCGCGACGATCCTCCTCTGTCTATCGGCGCTGGCCATGGGACAGAACGTGCTCGTGGCCACGCCCGCTTCGTCGGCCCCGGCGAGACCGGGCATCGAGCAGACGGGTCCCGACCCGACGGCGGCGGCGACGTGTGACGGGGCAGCCGCCGTTTCGCGTGACGTCCCCGCGCCCGCCTCCCTGATGCTCCTCGTGGTGGGACTCTCCGGTCTGGCGGCGGTCAGCGGTCGACCCGAGGCGGATCCCGACCGCGGCGACCGCGCGACCGGCTGACGGGATCGTCCTTTCCCTTCGTCCCCGCTCCCCGCCCGACCCTCGGCGCTCTTGCCTCCCGCTCGGGATTCGAGCAGACTGCCCCGGTCGCCCGGCCTTCCCGAACACAGCGTGCTCCCTCCTGGAAGGGTGATGCGCGAACCGGATGGGATCGGTGCTCCTCCTACCTTCTCGAACCCCGGAAAGGCCACCCTCGGCGTATGAGAGGCCTGGCGATCGATCCTCGGTCCCGTTCTGCAGACGGGGGGAATCGTTTCCCGACAGGGGAGTCTGCGCATGACCTCGGATCCGGTGTCGATCGAACCTGAAGGCGCCCGGGACGGCGAAGGTGGCGGGGCCGCGGAAGCGGGGACCCGCTTGCCGGTCGGGGAGGCTCGGAGCCCGCTCACGAACCTGCGTCGCGGCCCGTCCCTGCGCGGTCCCCGTTGGCGCTGGATCCTGCCCCTCCTCGCGCTGGCCTTCGGTCTGGCGGTCCAGGCCCTTCTCATCGCGACCCGCGACGTTCCCGAAACCCGCGAACCCGAGATTCCCTCGCCCCTGGTCCGGGTGATCACCGCCCGACCGCGGGACGTCCGCTTCCGGGTGGAATCCCGGGGAATCGTCGTTCCCCGGACCGAAAGCGATCTGGTCGCCGAGGTGCGTGGCAGGGTGGTCGAAGTCGCGCCCGCCCTGGAGGTGGGGGGCTTCTTCGCCGAGGGCGACGAGCTGCTTCGTCTCGACGATCGTGAATACCGGATCGCACGCGATCGCGCGCGGGCCATCGTCGCGCTTCGCGAGAGCGAGGCCCGCCTGGCCCGGGCCGAGGCGCAACGGCGGAGGCAGCTCCGGCAGCGGGGGGCGGCCAGTGAAGCCGACCTGGAACAGTTCGAGAGTCGTGAAAGCGTGGCGGAAGCGTCGTTGGCCGAGGCTCGGGCGAGTCTGGCGAGAGCGGAACTCGATCTCGAGCGGACGGTCGTTCGGGCGCCCTTCGAGGGGCGCGTCCGGAAGCGCAATGTCGACGTCGGCCAGTTCGTCTCGCCGGGGTCGAAACTCGCGCGCGTCTTCGCGGTCGACTACGCCGAAGTCCGCCTGCCGGTGCAGATCGACGAACTGGCCTTCCTGGATGCGGCCTTCGTGGGCCTGGACCGGCCGACGGAGGCCCTGCGCAGGGCCGGGACCACGGTGGCCGGAGCGCCGGTCCGCTTGACCGGACGGATCGGGGGGCGCGAGGTCGTCTGGCCCGCGCGGCTCGTCCGGGCCGAGGCCGCGATCGACGAACGGACGCGGATGCTCCATGTCGTCGCGCGGATCGAGGATCCCTATCTGCTCGAGCCGGAAGCCGACGGGGCCGTCGCGGATGCGGCCGTTCCCCTGCCGGTCGGGCTCTTCGTCTCGGCGGAGATCGAGGGGCGGAAAGTGGAGGGCGTCTTCGTCCTGCCCTTGATGGCGCTGCGTGACGGGGATCGTGTCTTCTTGCGTGATGAGGAGGGGCGGCTCCGCGTTCGGGCGGTTTCCGTCCTGCGCCGGGATCACGACGAGGTCGTGATCGACGGGGGCCTTCATGCAGGCGAACAGGTCGTCGTCTCTCCGCTTCGGATCCATTCCGAAGGCATGCGACTCCGGGCGACGGACGTGGGGCTCCCATGAATCGCGCGATCGAATGGTTCGCGGGCAATCACGTCGCGGCCAATCTGCTGATGCTGGCGATCCTGGTCGGAGGCGCGCTGACGGCACCGACGATCAAGCAGACGATCATGCCCGATTTCGATCTGGACCGGGTCTCCGTGACGGTGGTCTATCCCGGTGCCTCACCCGAAGAGATCGAGAAATCCGTCACGATCCGGATCGAGGAGGCGATCGAGGACATCGAGGGGATCAAGGAAATCACGTCTTCTGCGAACGAGGGAGCGACGAACCTCATCATCGAACTCGAAAACGGGACGGATCTCCCGAAGGTGCTCGACGAGATCGAAAGTCGCGTGGACGGGATCGTGTCCTTTCCCGAAGAAATCGAGGACCCGATCGTGACGGAATTGCAGTTCCGCATGGGTGTGCTCGATATCGCGATCCACGGGCCCCTCGACGAGCGGAGCCTGAAGCGGCTGGGGCAACGGACCCGCGACGAGATCGCCCGGTTGCCCGGCGTCTCGCAGGTCGATCTGGTGGGGACCCGTCCCTACGAGATCTCGATCGAGGTTTCCGAAGAAGCGCTCCAGAGCTACGGGCTGCGCTTCGACGACGTCGTCGCGGCCGTGCGGCGTTCGTCGATCGACATGCCTGGTGGCATCGTCCGGACCGAGGGGGGTGAGATTCTCCTTCGGACGGACAATCAGGCCTATCATGGGGGGGACTTCGAGGGGATCCCCGTTCTGACGCGGGCGGATGGGACGCGGGTGACGGTCGGCCAGATCGCGAACGTGATCGACGGCTTCGAGGAGAACGTCAAGTCCACCCGCTTCGACGGCGAGCCGGCCGTCTTCGTCCAGGTCTATCGCGTGGGTCGGCAGCAGGCGCTCGAAGTGGCGGCCCGGGTCCACGACTACCTCGAGGAGGCGCGCCCTCGGCTTCCCGACGGTGTCCGTTTCACGGTCTGGGATGACGACTCGCGATACCTGGGCGATCGCATCGACATGATGCTCACGAACGCGAAGATGGGGTTCGTGCTGGTCCTCCTGCTCCTGGCGATCTTCCTGGAGTTCCGGGTCGCCTTCTGGGTCGCGATGGGCCTTCCCGTGGCCATTGCCGGGGCTTTGATGGTGATGCCGATCTTCGGCATCGGAATCAACGTGTTGACGGTCTTCGCCTTCATCATGGCGTTGGGCATCCTCGTCGACGATGCGATCGTGACGGGCGAGAACATCTTCACGCACCAGCTCATGACGCCCGATGATCCTCTCGGCGCGGCGATCCGGGGAACCCAGGAGGTGGCGACCCCCGTCGTCTTCGGCGTACTGACGACGATCGCGGCGTTCGCCCCCTTCGCGCTGATCGAGGGGGACGCGAAGTTCATGGCGACCGCGATGGGCGGCGTGATGTGCGCAGCGCTCTTCTTCTCTCTCGTGGAGTCGAAATTCGTCCTTCCCGCCCATCTCGCCCGGGGTTCGGGGGCCGATCACGAGTCGCGCTTCCAGGTCTCGCGTGCCTGGGCGGCATTCCAGCAACGCGTCAACGCGGGCCTCGAGTCCTTTCTCGAACGGGTCTATCGACCGGCCGTCGAAGGGGCGATCGAGTGGCGCTATCTGACCGTCGCGATCTCGATCGCGATCTTCCTCGTGACCCTGGGACTCGTCGCGGGGGGACGCGTCAAGACGGTGATGATGCCTTCGGCGGAGGCGGATACGGTCCACGCTCGAATCACGATGCCCCTGGGAACACCCGTTGGAGAGACGGAGGACGCGATCGCACGCCTGGATGCCGCGCTCGCGACGTTGCGTGCGGAACTCGAAGAGGAGAGCCGGCCCGGGGACCCGCCGGTCGTTTCGCATGTGCTCACGATGGTCGGGTCCCATCGCGGCATGGGGCCGATCGGCCGTCCCGGGGAGATCGGCCAGCCCCATCTCGGTCAGATCAGCGTCGAACTCAGTCCGTCGGAAGAGCGAAGGATCAGGTCGAGTGAGATTGCCGATCGTTGGCGGGAATTGAGTGGATCGATTCCCGGCGTCGAAGAACTCGTCTTCAGTGGGAAGATCATGCATTTCGGGGATCCCATCGCGATCGAGCTGCGTGGAGAGGACATCGAGCAGTTGAAGGCGGCCTCGGCATTCGTGGCCGAATCCCTCGCGCGCTTTCCCGGCATCCACGACATCCGCGATTCCTATCGCGACGGGAAACAACAGCTCGAGATCGAGATCCGTCCCGAGGCGGAGGCCCTGGGACTTTCGGCTGCGGAAGTGGGGCGTCAGGTTCGTCAGGCTTTCTACGGAGCGGAGGTCCAGCGGATCCAGCGGGGTCAGGACGAGGTCAAGGTGATGGTCCGCTACCCGGCTTCCGAGCGGCGCTCTCTTCGGGACGTCGAGAATCTTCGTGTGCGCCTGGCGGATGGCACCGCGGTGCCCTTTCCGTCGGTCGCGCGCGCCCGCCTCGATCGCGGGCCCGCCTCGCTCACCAGGATCGATCGGGAGCGCCGGGTCCAGGTGACGGCGGATCTCGACGAAGGGGCCGGGAACGCGGTGGAGATCGCCGAGGTGATCCGGACGGAACTCATGCCCGGGGTCCTGGCCCGCTTCCCCGGCATCCGCTGGGGTTTCCAGGGCGAGCAGAAGGAGATGCAGGAGGCCATGGGCAGCCTCGCGAAGGCGGCCATCGTGGCGCTGCTCTCGATCTTCATCCTCATCGCCGTTCCGCTTCGTTCCTATCTGCAGGCGATCGTCATCATGCTGACGATTCCCTTCGGCTACGTGGGCGCCGTGTGGGGACATTTCTTCACGGGCTTCGAGATGAGCTTCCTCTCGTGGACCGGCGTCATGGCGGTGGCCGGTGTCGTCGTGAACGACAGCCTCGTACTCGTGACCTTCATGAACCGATTGCGCGAAGCAGGAGAGGACACCCGGAATGCAGCGGTGCTCTCCGGCATCCGACGTTTTCGTCCGATCATGTTGACCTCGGCGACGACCTTCGTCGGTCTGGTTCCCGTCATGCTGGAGACCTCGACGCAGGCGCAGTTCGTGATTCCCATGGCGATCTCCCTGGCTTTCGGTGTCCTCGTCGCGACCTTCTTCACGTTGCTCATGATCCCGGCCGCGATGCTCATCGTCGAAGACGTGAAATCCGCCGGCCTCCGTCTCCTGCGTCGGGCGGGCGGGCTGTCCGGTCAGCCGGGGCTGTCCTGACTTGCGGGCGGGCGATCGCGTCGAGGCGTCCGGGAGGGGAAGGGGCGCGGCAACCGGGAACGGGGAAGCGTTCCGGCTGGTCGAAGCGGGCGGGCGGCTCGAACTGCGCCCGCCCGGAGAAGGGGGGAGGACGGGAATCCGGGCCGTCTTCCCGCCGGATTCCCGATCGGCTCCGGGCCGCAGTCCGCTCGCTCGCGCCTTCGGAAAGCGGATCCTCCGGATCCTCGATCCGACCGCGGGACTCGGGGCCGACGCCTATCGTCTGGCCGAGTCCGGCTATCGCGTTCGTGCGGTCGAACGGCATCCAGCGGTGTCTGCCCTTCTCGAGTCCGGTTGGGCATCCGACCGTGCCATGGGACGGATTCCGCACGAGATCGCCGAGCGGCTCGAGTTTCTTCATGGCGAAGGTCTGGACGAGATCGCGAGAATCGATTCTCCGGACGTGGGGGTCTACCTCGACCCCATGTATCCCCGCCCGCGCAGGAACAAGGCGCTGCCGAAGCGCGAATTGCAGGTCCTGCGCCAGCTCCTGGGAGAGGAGACCGATGCAACGGAACTCCTCGATGCGGCTCGGGTCCGGGCCGCGCGGGTCGTCGTGAAGCGGCCGCGCCGCGCGCCTCCACTTCGGCCCGACGTCGATTTCGCCCTGTCGACGAAACTCGTTCGGCTCGATGTCTACATGAATCCCCGGAACATGGGGTCGGGCGGAAGGGGTGGTTCTTCGTGAGTGTGTTGTGGGTATTCGTGGAAGCGCTATCAGCACCCGGTCCGATCGAGCTCGCGCCCGAAGAGGCGCGGCATGTGGCGGCCCGTCGGCTGCGCGTGGGGGACGGCTTGCTCGGCTTCGACGGTGCGGGTCGAACGGCGGAACTCCGTCTCGAAAGGATCGGGAAAGGCGGCGCCCGGGTCGAAGTGGGGGCGATCAGGAGATCGCCTCGACCCCAGGGCACGGCCGTCGTGGCCAGCGCGATTCCCAGGAGCGAGCGCCTTGGAACGATGCTCCAGATGTTGACGCAGATCGGTGTCGCTGCATGGCAGCCGCTCGTGCTCGAGGACTCGGTCGTTCGGAAGCTCGATCCCGAAGCGAAGCGGATTTCGCGCATCCTGGTCGAGAGCTGCAAGGTGGCGAGACGTCCGTGGCTGCTCGACGTCCGGCCGCCGTGTTCACTCGAAGCCGCCCTCGCTGGCCGGACACCCGGGAGTGCGGTCTTTTTCGGGGATCGGGCGGGATCATCCGCCGGGTTGGCGGCCTCGACCGGTCTGGTCCTGATCGGTCCCGAAGCGGGCTTCAGTCCGTCCGAGCGTCGGATCCTGGAAGCTGCGGGGGCTCGTCCCCGATCCTTCGCTGCGCACAACCTGCGAATCGAGACGGCCGCGGTGGCGGCCGCGGTCGCCCTTCATCTCGCGGGCCTCGGACGGGCAACCCCGGACGAAGGGGGAGAGGTCGAGGGCGGATCGCCGGGGCGGAGGGGAGGGGCCGATGACGCCGGATGAAATGGTCGAACGGATCCTGCAGGCGCGGGTCGACGCCGTCGCGATCGAAACGCCCCTCGAAGAGGCGGAACTGCTTTCCCGTCATCTCGGCAATCGCGTCTGGATCAAGCGCGAAGACCTCCAACCCGTCTTCTCCTTCAAGCTTCGGGGCGCCTACAACCGCCTTCGTCGGCTCGGCGAGGCCGAGCGTCGGGCCGGTGTCGTCGCCGCTTCGGCGGGAAACCACGCCCAGGGAGTCGCCCTGGCGGCGGCGCGTCTGGGTGTCGATGCGCGAATCGTGATGCCCCGGACGACGCCCCGGATCAAGGTCGAAGCGGTCCAGCGGCTGGGCGGCGAGACGGTCCTCGCGGGCGATACCTTCGACGAGGCCGCGGCGCTGGCCGAACGGATCCGGCGGGAAGAGCAGCGCGTCTTCATCCATCCCTACGATGATCATGACGTCATCGCGGGGCAGGGCACCCTGGCGATCGAGATTCTCCGCCAGCAACCGGGGCCGATCGACGCGATCTTCGTGCCCGTGGGTGGGGGCGGGCTGATCGCCGGGGTGGCAGCCTACGTGAAAGCCCATTCCCCTGCGACCCGGGTGGTCGGTGTCGAGCCCGAGGACGCCGCCTGCCTCGCGGCGGCACTCGAAGCGGGTGAGCGGGTGGACATCAGTCCCGTCGGCCTCTTCGCAGACGGTGTCGCGGTCGGCCGAGTGGGCGAACGGCCTTTCGCGATCGTTCGCGATCTGGTCGATGAGGTCGTGACGGTCGGCATCGACGAGATCTGCGCTGCGATCCGGGATGTCTTCGACGATACGCGTTCGATCGCGGAACCGGCCGGGGCACTTTCGGTCGCGGGGTTGAAACGTTGGGTCGACCGGCACGACGTGCGGGGGGCAACCCTGGTGGCGATCGATAGCGGGGCGAACATGAACTTCGATCGCCTCCGCCACGTCGCCGAGCGTGCAGAGATCGGCGAACATCGGGAGGCCCTTTTCGCCGTCACGATCCCCGAGCGTCCGGGCTCGTTTCGCGCGCTTTGCCGGGCGCTCGGAGATCATTCCGTGACGGAGTTCAACTATCGCTACGGTGATGCCGAGTCGGCCCACGTCTTCGTCGGCGTGGGCCTCTCGGGTGGGGAATCCGAACGGGAGAACGTGATGGAGGAACTGCGCCGGGCGGGCTTCGAAGTCATGGACATGACGGACAACGAGATGGCAAAGCTTCATGTCCGGTTCATGGTCGGCGGGCGTGCCTCGATGTCCGACGAACGCCTTTTCCGCTTCGAATTTCCGGAACGTCCGGGCGCGCTGGCGCGTTTTCTCGACCGGGTCGGAGGGCGATGGAACATCAGCCTCTTCCACTACCGGAACCATGGGGCGGCCTTCGGTCGGGTGCTCGCGGGGTTGGAGGTTCCGGAGGACGATCGTGAGGCCTTTTCCGTCTTTCTCGAAGAACTCGGTTTTCCCTTCGTCGAGGAGAGCGGCAACCCCGCGGTCGAGCTCTTTCTCGGTCGGGGTGGACTCGGCTGAGGCCATCGACCGATCGCCGACGCCCCGCTGATCCGGGTGGGTCCCCGCCTCCGGTCGGTCCAGGGATCAGGCTCGTCCCGTCGGATCCGATTCCCGCTCGAGGAGCCTCCGAAGGCGCCGGAAGTCCTGACGGATATTCCAGGCGAGGATGGGGCGCAAGAACCAGCGGAAGCGCCTCGCGCCTTCGAAATGGAAATAGCGCGTCCGGTGTGGACCCTCGGGCCGGGCAGCCATCCCGACGACCGCCCGGCCCGATTGCATGATGCAGTAGCCGGGGCGAAGCACGACCTCGAATTCGTCCCGCGTGCCGATCAGCGTGCGGATCTCGAGTCGTAGACGATCATCGCCCCGGCGTTCCAGGATCCGGACCCCGTGTACGCTGCCCTCGATCCGGGGTGTGCTCTTCTCGAGGTCTCCGACGAAGTCCCAGAACCGCTCGAAGGGCACGTCGAAAAGGGCTTCATCGACCACGGCGAGCGGAATGCCCGCCGCCAGGGCTCGAAGCTTCGCGACGGGATCGATCTCGACGACGGGCCAGGTTCCGGATCCGACGTCGATGGGAGGATCGCCGGTCATCGTGTCGGGGGTGTCGGAATTCATGCGGGCCACCTCTGGCGAAACGCCTCGCGGGCGCGGTGGAGTCTGGACTTGATCGTGCCTCGGGCGACGTCGAGCTCTTTGGCGGCTTCGGATTCCGAGAGTCCCTCGAGGTCCCGGAGAACCAGGATCGCCCGCTGATCCGCGGACAGCGCTCCGAGCACGACGGCGATGTCGTGTCGGAGATCGGGATGGTCGGATGCGTGGCGTGCGCCGAAAGGCGTGCCGGCAGAGGGCAGATCGGCCGATGCGGGATCCCCTGCTTCCCGGAGCCGATCGGGATCGTCGATGGGCGGTTCGCGGCGACGACGCGTTGCATGCCGGATGGCCTCACGGGTCGCGATCCGGCGGACCCAGCTGCGGAGCGAGGCGGGATCCCGCAGGTTCCGGAGGTCCCGCATGACCTGGATCAGCGTTTCCTGGGCCGCGTCGGGTCCGGCGTCGAGCGCGATCGACCCGCAGATCCGGCCCACCCAGGGCAGTAGCGCATCCATCAGGTCGCTCATCGCGATCAGATCCCCCCGTTGGGCGGCGCGTATGCAGTCGAGATCCACCATCGTGGGGAGGGGCGCTGCGGGTCCGAAAGGTTCCCGATTCTTCGGAGCGAGCGGGCGTTTTCCCGATCCGCTCAAAGCACCTCCGGTCTTCCGCTCCCGGGGCTCCCCGGAGCCCCGGGCGGCCCGTGATCCTCCTCCCGCAGACGGATGCGGCCGAAGCGCTCGGGAAATCGGCCTTGTCGCCCTGCGTAGAATCGGCGGATGATCCCCATGTCCTTGGGGATGTCCCCGCTCGGCATGAAGGCCGGGCCGAATCCACCGACCTTGCGCGCGTAGTCGAGATAGCTCATGACGATCGGCACACGGGCCATGGTCGCGATGTGATAGAAGCCGGATCTCCAGTAGTCGACGTGGCTTCGTGTTCCCTCGGCTGGCACGACCAGCCCCAGGTCGGAATGCGCCTCGAAGGTCCGGGCCATGGCGGAGACGAGATTCTCCTTGCGGTCACGACGAACGGGGACACCGCCGAGGGCACGCATGACGCCGCCGAAGGGCCAGCGAAAGAGCGTGTCCTTGCCCATCCACGAGATCTGGACATCGAAATGGGCCGCGAAGGCGAGCAGATAGGGGAAATCCCAGTTCGTCGTATGGGGCGCGGCGATCAGCACGAATCGACGGGCTTCCGGACGACGGCCGTCGGGCTTCCACCCGGTGAGCGAAAGAAACCTGCGGGCGAGGAATCGCCGCAGCGGGCGTCTGGACATGGAAGGAACTCTAGCAGCCGAGGCGTCGCTCGAAGGCCCGATCGAGGTCGTCGAAGGGGCGGGGACGAGCGAGGAACGTACCGGCGAGGACCCGCCGGCAAGGATCGAAGAAGTCTTCCCGGGAAAGCTGCTCCTGCAGGCTGTGCCTCTGGAAGACCATGCGGCGGGTGTCCCGCGCGAGCATCGACTCGAAACCGGCTTCCCAGTCCGCGGTCGGCCCGAGGAGCCAGCCGGTCTGGTAGAAGAGGGGACTGTCGCGGAAGACCAGGGTCGCCGTCGGTTTCTCCCATTGCATCGCTTCGAGAAGCAGGCTGCTCGATGTGCCGATGACGCATCGCGCGCGCGAGATCGCGGTGGCCGAAGCCCCGGTCTCCTCGGAGCGGGCCCGAGGCAGACGCCTGGTGACGGCGGCGCGAAGACCTTCGTCGAAGATCCGGATCAGCACCCGATGGCCCCCCCGATCGAGCGCCGACGCGCAGTTCTCGAGAACCCGCTCGAGCGCCCCCCGCTCGGCGGGACCGATCCAGGCTCTCCTGGCCGTCGTCAACAGGAAATCGAATTCGGGTTCGGACCTTCCGCCGAGCCCGGGCGGCGGATGGAGGGTCGATGTCCCCTGCGACGACTGGATCCGATGGTTCCGGTAGTCCAACCACGAGATTCCGCGGCCCTCGTTCCGGGCTGCCAGCCAGCGGGTCTGCCCCGGGCCGATCGACGCGACGGCGTCGTGGATGATCGGTTCGAAGAGGCCGCCGACCTCCGGCGACAGGATGCGATGGTCCTCCCGGTAGAGATTGGACCATTCGAGGGGGCCGTCGACGACCAGCAACGTCGGGATCCCGCGGCGTCGCGCCGCGAGGATCCACCGATTGGGCTCGGGCCGGCGATAGCTCTTGCTGATGACGAGACGCGATCGGGAAAGCAGCGCGTGGATCCGAAGCGCGTTGCGGGGCTTCTGGAAATGGAACCGGGCTCGGAGATCCTCGGGGACGGGGCCGACGAGGGACTCGAAGGCCGATCGCCCGGAAAGGACCAGAAGAAGCCGCTGCGGACCCGGTCCGGTCATGGGCCCGCCCCGCCGGTCGCATGGCTCAGCGTTCGATCGAGATAGGCGTCGAGTTCCGCGAAGGCCCGATCCGCCGACAGATGGGCTTCGAAGAAGGCGCGACCGTGGCGTGCCGTCCGACGGGCAGATGCGGGAGATGCGATCCAATCGGCAAGCGTCGAGATCCATTCGTCCGGGCCATTGGCGATGCGCAGTCCGTCCGGGCTCGCGGACTCGAGTCCTTCGGCCCCGATCGATGTCGTCACGAGCGCCCTGCCGTGGGCGAGGGCTTCGACGTTCTTGATCTTGAGCCCGCTGCCCGAGCGGACCGGATTGACGGCGAGATCGATCTTCGGCCAGAAATCCCCGATCGAATCGACCGTCCCGACGAGGCGGATGCCGGAGGGCGGTTTCGTCCAACGTCGACAGATCTGTCCCCCGACGTCGAAGGCGATTCGCGCGCCGAAACGCGCATGCAGCGTCGGCCAGACCGTCTCGACGAACCAGTCGAGGGCCTCGGCGTTCGCCGGGTCGCGTCCGCCCAGGAAGCCCAGACGGATGGGGCCTCCGCTCGAACAGGGAGAGGGAGGGCATTCGGGAAGGTCGAGGCCGTGGGGAACGACCAGGACCGGTTTGTCGGGAAACTGGCGACGGAGGAGGGCGCCTTCGACGCCCTGGATGGCGATCAGAACATCGAAGCCTTCGAGGGCGCGAATCTCGTCGAATGCGGAAGCGGCGATCCACGGATCGGCGGGAGCGGCGCCTTCGGAGCCGGATCGCGGCTGGACGCGTCGGGCGAGGATGTCGTGGGTGTCGAGGAGGTATTGGGGAGCGGGGTCTGCGAGGACGGGGCGAGGGTGGACGAGTGCTGCGAGCCGGGTGAACTCCACGAGAACGATGCGGGGTCTCGTGGTCCGGATGGTGGTCTCGACGAACCTTCGCCGCGCGGAAGGACTTCGAAGGGGGGACGACAAGGGACCCGATTCCGGGATCCTTCCCGGGACGGCACGGAATGGCCAGAGACTTCGCAGGGAGCGGGCCAGCGTGGCGCCGACAGTCCGCCACTCGGGACGGCGGGCGAGGATCGTCAGATCGCGAGCCGCATCGTGGCGAAAGGCATCGAGGGCGGCTCGTTCGTTTCGCCGGAGGCGTCCGACGTAGGCGACGACGATGGGTTCGCGACGACGCGCGAGATGGGAAAGGAGGTTCGCGATCCTCGTTTCCGAACCGATCGACCGATTCCAGAATCGGCGGTCGGTGACGATCAGGATCCCGCATCCGGAATCCCCCGTTCCGGACCCGACGTCCGCGCATCGGGAATCGCCGTGCGTCGGTTCGCGCCGCCCGACGCGTGGCCGGATCAGCGTGGCGGCCATGCCGCGGGCGTCACTCGCGTTTCGAAAGGATCCGTTCCGGGGAACGGGCATGCACCCGTCGCCCGCTTCCAGTCGTCGATTCCCCGATAGAACCCGGCGAAGCGATCGAGGCTGGTTTCGAGGTCGAGATGACGGACGACCCAGGACCGGCCGGCTTTCGCGAGACGCCGGCGCCGGGCCGGATCCGCGAGCAGAGGGTCGATCGATCGGGCCAGCGCGGCCGGCGTCCGACGACATTGCTCGAACTCGATGCCGGGTCGACCGAGCGCCTTCGATTGTCCCTCGAAGGGCGACGCCAGGACCGGGCGTCCGCAGGCCATCGCTTCGAGCATCACGTTTGGCGTTCCGCCCTCCCGCGCCGATGGCAGGACGACGAGGTCGCTCGCTGCATAGAGATCGGGAAGGTCTTCGCGGATCCCGAGCAGATGGACCTGGTCGGGACGGCCCGAGCGGCGGATCGAGGATTCGAGTCGCGCGCGGAAGCGAGCCAGCCGGGGATGGTTCCGATCGTGCCGCGGGCCGACCAGCAGGAGGCGCGTCGTGGGATGTCGCTCGAGAACTTCCGTCCAGGCCTCGACGAGAAGGTCCGCTCCCTTCCGGGGACTGATGGCGCCCACCGAGAGCAGGACGGGACAGTCGGGCTCGAGCCCGAGTCGGCGTCGCGCCGATCCGCGCTCCTCTTCCGATCGGGGTGCGAAGCGGCCGAGATCGACGCCATTCGGGATGACCGCGATCGGCGTCCGGATTCCGAGGCACCGGAGCGCCGACTCGATCGTTTCGCTGCTCGTGACGATCCCGTCGAAGCCCGAGTAGAAGCGGCGAAGCATCCGCCTCTTCTGGGCGCGGAGGGGCCAGGAAACCCGGGACAGGGGTTTCGCGATCTGGATGGCATAGACGATCGGAACGCCGAGACGAGCGAGTCGCGGGATCCAGTACAGGCTCTCGAGGCGCTCGAAGGAATGCAGCTGGATGAGGTCGGGGCGGGTCGCGGGGTTCTGGCAGAGTTCGATCAGCGCCCGGAAGAAGACCGAGGTTCTTCGCGGTCCGGTCCTTTCGGGCAGCTGGATCCGATGGACCGGAATGCCGTCGATCTGATCGACGGCCAGACGCGTTCCGATCGGCGATTCCGGGGTTGGGCGCGCGCCCGGATGGAGGTCGTCCCGGGGTCGCGCCGTTCCGGTGAGGACCCGGGCCTGGATGTCCCGCTTCCGAAGCCCCGGCTGGTAGTGCAGGAAGCGAAGCGATCCACCCGCGAAGGTCGGATAGAAGACCGGCAGCGCCAGACAGACCCTGAGCATGCCCGGGAGGGTAGCGTCGGAGAGGGAAAAATCGCCGCAGCGATCCGAAAAGCGCTGCGGCGATCTGAAAGGCGCTGCGGGGATCTGAAAGGCGCTGCGGCTATCTGAAAGGCGCTGCGGCTATCTGAAAAGAGTCGCGTCCAACGAGATCGCACCAGGCCCCATCAACAGGAACATCGCGCACACGACCGCGAGGTTGATCGTGTACTCGGCGCCGGGCGGGTCGTTGGTGATGAGGTAGCCGGCGCCTCGATGGCCGACGCGGCCGGCGACGAGCATGGTGACGATCAGGACCGCGGCGGCGGGACGGGTCGCGAGCCCGAGAACGAGCAGGATTCCGCCCACGAGCTCCGACAGCATCGCCATCCGGGCCTGGACGGCCGGCATCGGGACCCCGAGATCCGCCAGCCAACTCGCGAATCCCGCCATCGAACCCGACCCGACGAGGCCGAGCTTGCCGAGCGCATGGACGACGAAACAGAGGCCGATGGCCACCCGTCCGATCAGCAGCCCGACGTCGATGAGCAGTGGATTCGTGCCGTGGAGGAGGGTTGCGAGACTCAAGGGTTTCTCCTTTTTCCGATCGCAGGTTCTAGCACAGGGGGCGGAGGGGCTGATCCCGCCAGGGTGAGGGGAATCCCGCCGGGTGATTGAGACGTCGGGCGATCGGCTCCATACTCCCGGCGCACCCGTGGGCAGGGAGC
>DRKE01000455.1 GCA_011051925.1 Deltaproteobacteria bacterium | reverse complement strand
GTTCCCGAATCCATGACGATCTGTCATGTCCCGTGCGTCGAGGCGGGAACAGCGAGGTCTCCTGTCGCGGGATCGACCTCGGCGCGCCGGGAGGAACCGCTGGAGACCGATCTGGAAAAAGATCATATCTGACGGGACGTTAGTTTGCCTGGCGACGCATTTTCGTCTGGCCGGGACCGCATGGGTTGTGACATATTCGGGAAGGGAAAAGGAGTGGGGGCGACGGCCCGAGGTACCGTCGCCTTGAACTGATCAGCGTAGAAGGGAGTCCAGGACCGGAAGGCTCACGCAGGGTTCGCAGGGAACGATTCCGCCGCAGGTCGTTCGAATCCCGCGCAGGCCGACGACGAACGACGGGAACACGGAACGAGATCCGATCCGACGTCGTTCGATCCGCTCCTGGATCCGAATTCCCCGAATCGATTCCGATCCACGATCGATTCGCGCGAGGATCCTGATCAGCACTCTCGACTCGCTCGGCAGGGCCCGTCCCGCGGACACCGAATCCGCTGGACCCGCCCTGCCGGGCATGCCTCGATTCCCCGCCCTGCCGCTCCGCGCTTCCTCTCCGGCTCCGGCTACTTCGCGTTCTTTCCCGTGCCGATCCGCGCCAGCTCGGAATCGATGATGCGGCTGAGTTCGTCGGCGTTGCGGGCCCCCTTCAAGGCAATACCGTTCACGAAGAAGGCGGGCGTTCCCGTGACCCCGGCCTTCTGGCCCGCGATCGAATCGGCTTCGACGAATTCCTTGTAGCGGCGCTCCTCGACGCAGCTTCCGAAAGCCTCCATGTCGAGGCCGAGTTTCCGGGCGATCTCGTCGAAGGTGTCTTTGTCGAGGCGTCCCTTGCGAGCGAAGATCGCGTCATGGAAATCCCAGAACCGCCCCTGCTCTTCTGCACACATGGCGGCTTCTGCGGCCGGTCGTGCGAAGGGATGCAGGCTATCGAGCGGAAAATGACGCTGGACGAGTCGGACATCGTCGGGATAGCGCGCCAGGACTTCGGCCAGGACGGGTTCCGCGCGAATGCAATAGGGACATTGATAGTCGCTGAAGATCATCAGCGTGACGGGTGCGTCGGCCGGTCCACGCACGAGTCGGGTCGCTTCGAGTTCCTTGCGCGGGGGTGAAAGAACCATCTTCCAGGACGTCGCCTCGAGTTTCGGGTCGAGGAAATCCTTGAGAGCCTGGCCGCGTCGTTCATTGAGGAGATAGTTCTTGATCTGATCGGCCACGTCTTCCAGGGCGGCGCCCCGCAGTCGTTGTTTGTTCTGCGAATACCATTCCGTCACGTCTTCGAGGGTCGGCTCCGGGACCTTCGACGTGATCTCCTCGAAGAGTTCTTCGCGGGTGATGCCCCGCTTCCGGGCTTCCGCATCGATCACGCGCCGCCGAACGAGATCACGAACCGCGTTCTCCATCAGTTCGTATTGCCGATCTTCCGGCTGGCGTTGGAATTCCTCGATGAACTGGTCCTTCATGTGTTCCTGGACCTCTTCGAGGGTGATCGGCTGGTCGTCGATGACGGCGGCGACGGGGCTCTCCGTATCGGTCGCGGAAGCGGCGTCGGGTGGCGCGGCGTCGACCGAGCCCGATTCGAGACCGAGCGGGCCGCAGGCGACGAGCGCCAGCAGGCCGAGCGCGGCGAGCGCGGTCAGCAGGAGTCGGGGACGGGATCCGGGAGCGGAGGAGTCGGGGTATTTCATCATCCCGGAGAGTCTATGCGTTCAGTTCGCGTCTGTCCCGTCCTGGTAGCGCCCCAGGAATTCCTTCGCGAAGCCGGCATAGTCTCCGGCGAAGACGGCGGCCCGGGCATCGGCCATCAGGCGCTGATAGAAGCGCACGTTGTGGATCGAACAGAGGACGGCCGAGAGAACCTCGTTGGCCGCGAAGAGGTGATGGATGTACGCGCGGGTGAAGCCACCCGTGCAGGTATAGCAATCGCAGGATGCGTCGACGGGAAAGGCATCCCTCCTGAATCGGCGGTTCGTGAGTCGGATCCGGCCGCGAGCCGTGAAGACCGTCGCCGAACGGGCATAGCGGGTCGGGATCACGCAGTCGAACATGTCGATCCCGAAACCGATGCAGGCGATGAGATCCTCGGGCAGGCCGACCCCCATCAGGTAGCGGGGCTTTCGTTCGGGAAGCAGCGGGGTCGCGTGTTCGGTCACCCGGCAGAGGAGTTCGTGGCCCTCCCCGACCGAGACGCCCCCGATCGCATAGCCCGGGCAATCCATCGCGACGAGGGAAGCCGCGCAGGCCTCCCGCAATTCGGGATAGATCGATCCCTGGACGATCCCGAAGAGCGCCTGGTCTTCCGGCCGCGCATGGGCCCGGAGACATCGCTCCATCCATTGCAGGGTCCGCCGCACGCCCTGGCCGGCGAGTTCCCGGGTGGCGGGATGGGGCGTGCATTCGTCGAAGGCCATGATGATGTCGGCCCCGAGTCGATTCTGGATCCCGATCGAGCGTTCGGGCGTGAGATCCATGACCCTGCCCGTCACCTCGTTCTGGAAGCGGGCTGAGCGGTCCGTGATCTCGACGCCAGGGAGCGAGAAGACCTGGAAGCCGCCCGAATCCGTCAGGATCGGCCCGGGCCATTGCATGAAGGCATGCAGCCCGCCGAGTTTCTCGACCAGCGCCTCGCCGGGCCGGAGGGCGAGATGATAGGTGTTCGCCAGCACGATCTCGGCTCCGGTTTCGGCGACCTGGGCCGGGGTCAGTGCCTTGAGCGCGCCGTGGGTTCCGACCGGCATGAAGGCCGGTGTATGGATCACGCCGTGGGGGGTTTCGATGCGACCGGCGCGAGCGACGTCGCTCGTCGCCTCGAGATCGAAGCGGAAGGGCGTGGGGTGCCGCGGAGTCCCGGATTCCACGGGCTCTGCCGAATCGCTTCCGTCGCGATCGGCCCCCTCGACGTCGGGGGCGTCGTCGACGCCCGCCTGCGGTTCTTCCGGTTCGTCCATCGCCTGCAGCGTAGCGGCCGCGTCCCGTACTGGCGCTCCGCCCGGAGCGAATTGCGATAGGATCCGCTGCGATGAGCCCCCCGCCCACGCCCTTCTCGCATTTCGCCGACCGCCTGATCGAGCGTACCCGCGCGTTGGGGCATCCCCTGTGTGTCGGGCTCGATCCGCATCTGGGGATGATTCCGCCGCTTTTCCGACGCGGGACGATGAAGCGTGCAGACGAGCAGACGGCACTCGCCGTCGAAGACTTTCTCGGGGCCGTGATCGACCGGCTCGCCGGGCGGGTCGCCATCGTGAAGCCGCAGATCGCCTTCTTCGAGGAACTCGGCTGGCGAGGCCTGCGGGTGCTCGACGCGCTTTGTCGGCGCGCGCGAGAGGCCGACCTGATGGTGCTGCTCGACGCCAAGCGCGGGGACATCGGGTCGACGGCCGAAGGCTACGCGGCGGCCTATCTGGCGCGGGACGCATCGATGCCCGTCGATGCCCTCACGATCAATCCCTATCTCGGCTTCGATACGATCGAGCCCTTCGCCCGGGCGGCGGGGGCGGCGGGGCGGGGACTCTTCGTGCTCGTCAAGACGAGCAATCCGGGGAGCGGCGACCTGCAGGATCGGGAGATCGAGGGGGAGCCGCTCTTCGGGCGGGTGGCCGACGGGCTCGCCCGGATGCCGGAAGCCCTCCGCGAGCCTCTTGCGGGACCGAGGACCGGCTGGTCGGCCCTGGGCGTCGTCTGCGGGGCGACCTGGCCGGAGCAGGCCCACCGGGTCCGGCAGGCGCTGCCTCGCGCCCTTTTCCTCGTTCCCGGCTACGGGGCGCAGGGCGCTTCGGCCGAAGCGGCGCTGCAAGGCTTCGTTCCGGGGCCGAAGGGGCTCGAAGGCGGCATCGTGAATTCGTCGAGGGGCATCCTTTTCCCCGAGACGGTCGATCGCGCGGAAACAGGACGGGGTGGGACGGCCTCCGTCGGCCGGATTGCCGGGGGAAGCGATGTCGGGCAGTGGGAACGGGGCATCGACGACGCGCTCGACCGGGCGATCGAGGAACTCGGAGACGCCGTACGCCGAGGCCCGGCAGACGTTTGACCCTGCAGCACCGGGCGGCCCTGGGAAGCGGGTCTAGCGATAGTACTTCCGCTCGCCGCCGGTCTGCCGCTTGCGGACGCGGCGATGCTTCGCCTTCAGCTTCGCCCGATAGCGACTGGTCTTGTTGCGCTTGATGTGGCCGCGGGATTTCTTCGTCGTGCTCATCGGGAATCGCCTTGGAGTCGATCGGGATTTCGATCTCGTGGGAGGGGGTCGTTTCCGGGGCCGGGAACTTAGGGAAACCGGCGCTGGAAAACCACGCCCCGTCGCGCGGCTGCGGCCCCTGGGCACGACCCCTCGGCCTCTTCCGGTCCCGGACACCGGCGTCCGTGGCGCGGTGCTTCATCGACGGATTCTTGCCCCCGGGGACCCGACGTTCGCCTTCCGATCGGACGGGCTCCGATCGGCGCTAAGCTCGCACGCCCCCGGTCGGATGCGGGCGATCCCGCGAATTTCCGGCTCGGAATGGACGCCCGACCGACGAGGTCGGACCAAGGACGGAAGGCCCTGGACATGACCGCCGCGCTCGACCGCATGATGGATTTCGATCTCAGCGAGGAGCAGCGCCTCGTGCGTCGCATGGTGCGTGAGTTCGCCGAGGCCGAGATCCTGCCCCATGTGGAACGTTGCGAACGGGAAGAACGCTATCCCACGGACTTGATCGCGAAGCTTCCCGAGCTGGGACTTCTCGGGCCGATGATTCCCGAGGAATACGGTGGCTCGTTCTCGGATGTCGTTTCCTATGGCGTCATCTGCGAAGAGCTCGCGCGCGTGGACTGGGTCGTCGCCTCGGTCGTGTCCGTCGCGAACTCGCTGGTGGCGGGCTCGCTGCTCGAGTTCGGGACCGACCAACAGAAGTCGCGCTACCTGCCGGGCATCGCGAAGGGTGAGATCATCTGTTCCGCCTGCCTGACGGAGCCCCGCGGCGGCACGGATCTCGGCAACATGGAGACGACGGCCACGAAGGTCGACGGTGGTTTCCTGCTGAACGGAACCAAGGTCTTCATCTCCCATGCCGATCATGCCGGTCTCTTCTTCATCGTGGCGACGATCGACCGGAGCCTGAAACACAAAGGGGTCACGGCCTTCGTGGCCGACCCACGCGAGATGGAGGGCCTGACGATCGGAGCGTTTCCGATGCGCACCCTCAAGCGGGACAATCTGGCCGAGGTCCATTTCGAGGACGTCTTCGTTCCCGACGATGCGGTCCTGGGCGTTCCCGGCCGCGGTTTCCCGGTTCTCGGAAAAGCCCTCGACATGGGGCGCTTCTCGGTCGCCGCACGATGTGTCGGCCAGTCGCAGCGAGCGATCGATCTGGCCGTGCCCTACGCAATGGAGCGCGAGGCCTTCGGCCAGAAGATCGGCGAGTTCCAGATGATCCAGACCAAGATCGCCGAGATGGTCGCCCGGACGGAGCAGGCGCGTCTGCTCGTCTACCGGCTCGGGCGGATGAAGGACGCGGGCATTCCCCGCTGCTCGATGGAATCGTCGCTGGCGAAACTCAAGGCGAGCCAGGCGGCGACGCAGAATGCGCTCGATGGGATGCAGGTCTTCGGCGGCTACTCGGTCACGGCGGAATACGAGATCGGGCGACTGCTGATGGAGGCCAAGGCGCTCGAGTTCGGCGAGGGGACCTCGGAACTGCATCAGAAACTGATCGCCGAATTCGCCCTGGGCATCCGAACCCAATGACGCGCGGGGTGTCGCGGGGTCGAAGCCGGAACCGAACGCTCGAGGGGAGCCCGACCGAACGATGAAGAACGTCACGCCTGCGGATCGACAAGCGCTGCTCAACCTGATTCTCGAGGTTTCCTTCGAACGCCGGGAGGTCACTCTCGCGAGCGGGAAGAAGAGCAACTTCTATCTCGATCTCCGCCAGACCCTGATGCGTCCGAAGGGGGTGTCGCTCGCGGGGCGACTCGTTCTCGATCTGTTGCAGACGGGCCCTCCCGTCGATGCCGTGGGCGGCATGGCCGTCGGCGCGGTTCCCCTCGTTTCGGCCGTCCTGGCGGCGGCGGCGAACGATCCGGCGACGGACTCGCTTCTGGGTTTCTTCGTGCGAAAGGAGAAGAAGGCCCACGGCCTCGCCAGACAACTCGAGGGCGGGTTCGCGCCAGGGCAGACGGTCGCGCTTCTCGAAGACACGACGACGACCGGGGGGTCGACACTCGACGCACTCGACATCGTGGAATCGGCGGGAGGCAAGGTCGCCCGGGTCATCTGTCTCGTCGATCGGGGCGAGGGCGCGACCGAGGCCTTCGCGGCACGCGGCGTCGATCTCGAGGCGGTCTTCCGGCGAGAGGATCTGCCGATCTGACGGAGGTGGGCCATGCGCTACCTGATGGCGTTGGGGATCGCGGTCGTTCTCGTCTTCTTCTTTCTGTGGGCCGGGTCGTGGATTGCCGAGATCGTTCAGCAGCCTGATCGGGAGATCAACGATTTCACGGTCGGCCGCAAGATGGACCTGTGTGGCTACGAGGTCGACATGCGACACGAAGCTGCCGGCTACGACCTCGACGAGTGGAAAGGCGATCGATGTGATCGCTTGAGCGAGCTGGACCGATGTCTCCTCGCCTGCCTGTCCCGTGCGAGGACGATCGAGATCGGGGCCGCCTGTTACGAGGACTGCGTGGTGAAATGATCCGGAGCGGCTTCCCTGCCCGATCGGGAGGATGCCTCGGTCCGGACGGGCTGTGTTAGGATCGGGACCACTCGCGAGGACCGTTCGGGGAAAGGGAGAATCTCTTGGCAGCGATCGCTCGGGTCCGGGTGTCCCTTCGCGTCTTTGGCGATCGACTCGAACCCGAAGAGGTCTCGGCGCTCCTGGGCTGCGAAGCGACCTCGTCCCACCGCAAGGGCGACAAGGTTTCGGCGGC
>DRKE01000454.1 GCA_011051925.1 Deltaproteobacteria bacterium | reverse complement strand
TCCCGAGCCGTCATTCCGCTCTTGCATCCGCTTTCGTCGCCCCGCCGCCGAGCCGTTTTCGAGCCAGTGGTGGCCGGTCCCGGCGCTGCGCGCCTAACGCTCTTCGATCGGAGTATAGGCCGTCTTCGTCGGTCCGATATAGATCTGGCGCGGGCGGCCGATCTTGAAGGCGGGGTCGGCGTGCAGTTCCTTCCACTGGGCGATCCAGCCGGGCAGTCGTCCGATGGCGAACATGGCGGTGAACATGTTCGCCGGGGTCCCGATCGCGTTGTAGATCACGCCGGAATAGAAATCGACGTTCGGGTAGAGCTTGCGTTCGATGAAGTAGTCGTCCTTCAGCGTGATCTCCTCGAGTTCCTTGGCGATCTCGAGCAGCTTGCTGTGGATTCCCATGCGCTCGAGAACCTCGTCGCAGGCCTTCTTGATGACCTTCGCGCGTGGATCGTAGTTCTTGTAGACGCGATGGCCGAATCCCATGAGGCGCGCGCTCTCGTCTCCGCTCTTCGCGCGCTCGAGGAATTCCCGCGCGCTCTGCCCCTCTTCCGCGATCGCTTCGAGCATCTCGATGACGGCCTGGTTGGCGCCTCCATGAAGGGGTCCCCAGAGCGCGTTGATCGCAGCGGAGATCGTGCCGAAGAGATTCACCATCGAGGAGCCGACCAGGCGCGCCGTGGCGGTCGAGCAGTTCTGTTCGTGGTCCGCATGCAGGATGAAGAGCAGGTCGAGGGCGTTCTTCACGATGGGGTCGACTTCGTATTCCTCGCAGGGATTCCCGAACATCATGCGCAGGAAGTTGCCGACGTAGTCCAGGCTGTTGAGGGGATAGAGGAAGGGCTGTCCGATCGAGTGCTTGTAGGCGTAGGCCGCGAGGGTCGGCAGCTTGGCGATCAGACGATGCGTCGAGATGTCCACCTGACGCGGGTCCCGGGGATCGAGGGAGTCCGGGTAGAACGTCGCCAATGCGCCCACGGTGGCGGAACACGCGGCCATCGGATGGGCGTCCTTGGGCAGGGCCGCGTAGATCTTCTTGAAGTCTTCGTGGAGCATCGTGTGCCGGCTGATCATCAGCGCGAACTCTTCGAGTTCGCTCGCCGTGGGCAGATGGCCGTAGATCAACAGGTAACTGACCTCGATGAAGGTCGATTTCGCCGCGAGTTCTTCGATCGGGATGCCGCGGTAGCGGAGGATGCCCTTCTCGCCGTCGATGAAGGTGATCGCGCTCTTGCAGGAGCCCGTATTGGCGTAGCCGGGATCGAGGGTGATGTAGCCGGTCTCCTTCCGGAGCTGCGTGATGTCGACGGCATGTTCCCCCTCGGTTCCCACGACGATCGGAAGATCGATGGTCTTGTCTCCGAGTCGGAGTTCAGCGGATTCGGACATGGACGGCTCCTTCCTCAATGTCCGCCCCTTCGCGTCGGGCGGATCTGATGTCTACTCGTCTTCTCGGTCCCGGGCGATTCCGAAGCCCGCTCTGCGTTTGCGGAGGCCGGCGGCCCTGCGAGGCGGGAGGTCGACATCCCGCCTTCCGCTCGGCTCTCGTCCAGCCCTCGTCCAGCTCTCGTCCGGCTTTCGACCGGGCGTCCGAGGCCGCCTGGGTTCCGCTTCGTTCCCTCCGTGATCTCGTTCCGGCGCGAGTTGCCGGATCCGGATCGCAGCAGGGCTTCGGTGCGCATCGCGGGGCGGCGCGGGGCTCGCGGGACGATCGGGCGTCCGGAACCCGGCCTGCCTATCGGATGTGGACCCCGGTCAGCTTAGCGGAATGCGGCTTTCCCTGGGAGGTCGGAAAGCCAGAAAACGGTCCAACTCCGAGGATCTAGGCGAGGCGGATGCCGATCGGACCCGGCGTGTGATGCAGGACACCGGGGGCTTTCCGGGTGGTGGGCCGCGCCTCATGGGGGCGCCTCGGCGAGAACCAGGCGGCGACGTGCGCTGCGGAAGGTCTGCCGCGCGTGGAGATCGAATCGCGATCCCAGCGTCCTGAAATCCCGGTCACGCATCAGGACAGGGCCTCCATTTTCAAGCAGATGGGCGCGAAGCTGCGACTCGTCGGTCAGGGAGATCAGGCTCGGGACGCCGTAGTAGGTCATGGCGCCCTCGAGGGAACGGAGTCGGTAGACGCCCAGGGGTCGTCCCTCCCGGCTCAGCGATGCCGCCGCCAGAGCGATCGGGCGCGGTGATTTCTCGATGTGGAACCGGGGCAGCACGAACACGAAGAGGGCGAGTTCGAGCATCCCCACGGCGAGGATCGTGAGCCCGGGACGCCGAAAGGCAGCGCCCATGGCCGCGGCCGTCCCGGACACCGGTCCGGCCAGGATCGTGGTCATGGCGAGTGCGGGGAAGATCGGCAGGAGGTAGAGGCCGCGCTTTCCAGCCGAAAGGCTGAAGAAGACGAAGGGAACGAAGATCCATGTGAACAGGAACCGGGCGGCGGTGCGGGAGGGTTGCGTTGTCCCGGCGGTGCTCGCCTCGGATCGCGTCCGACGCCACAGGACCCACAGCCCGAGGGGGAGGAAAAGGCTCCAGGGCAGGAAATCGAGGGGAAGCTGGAAGACGTAGTAGTAGAAGGGGCGGACATGGGCCGTGCCGGAGAAGAAGCGACCGAACAGGTTGTCGAGGACGGCCATGTTCGCGAAGCCCGAAGGGGCCAGCGAGATGGCCGATGTGATCCAGAGGGCGACGGGGCCGACGGAGAGAAGCCAGGCCCAGGCCGGGGCGATCGCCCGGAAAGCGCCGAGGCGCCCTTCCCAGGCGAGGAAGACCGCGAAGACGAGGAGGGGAAGCCAGCCGACGGGCCCCTTGACCAGGGCCGCGGCGCCGAGGCAGGCATGGAGTCCAGCGATCGCGGCGGGGAAGCGTCGGGCCTGCTCGAGTCCCCCCGGTCTCGCGTCGAGATGGAGAAACAGGCCAATGGCGCCGAGCTCGAACGCGGTCAGGAGCACGTCGAGCTGGACGCGTCGCGCGCTGAAGGCGAAACGGAAGCTGGTGGCCAGCATCCCGGCCGCCAGGATCGCGGGCCTCCTGCACCGAAAGAGCAGCTCGCCGATCCAGACCGTGAGAAGGACACTCGCGAAGCCGGCGACGGCCGATGGCAGGCGGGCGATCGCTTCGTGGACTCTTCCGAAAGGGGCGCCGAGGCCGGCTGCGAGCCAGAAATAGAGGGGGGGCTTCTGGGTATAGGGCCGATCGTTCAGATGGAGCAGGATGAGTCCGCCCAGGCCGTGGCGGAACGAGCGGAGTTCCTCGGAGATCGCGCCGTAACGGGGCTCATCCGGGGCCCAGAGGTCGGTCCGGCCCAGGCCGACGCCGAAGAGCAGCGCGGTGCCGAGCAGGAGCGCGGCGAGCGTCCCACGACCGGATCGCGGCCCGGACCCGGGCGGCTCCGGCCGATCGCCTTTCCGGAGTGGGTTCTTCACGATGGGGATCGACGGTACCCTTCCCTTCGAGGAGGCGCAGGATGACTTCGGAGGCCATGCAGAACGCGCGACCCGAGAACGAGATACGGGCCACCCTCGAATCGATGATCTGCGATCCCGGATCGGCCCCGGCCGCGATCGCGGATCTTCTCGACGAACTGGATCCGGACGCGCGGCCCCGGATCGTCCGCCGTCTCGGAAGGGGCGATCAGCGCTTGCTCTACGCCAAGGTCCAAGGCTTCCGGCCCGTCGGGCTGACCGATCTGGTTCCGCCCGACCGTGGGGATCTCGTCGAGGTTCGTCATCTGGGACGGAATTCCCTGCCCGCCTTCACGATCTTCGAGAAGCGCTTCTGTCGGCTTCCCGGCTCGCCGGCAGACGCGCCCGAGGCACTCGCCGGGTACAACTTCCAGGCCCTGTCCCCGATCACGGGTCCGGGTTATTTCATGGCCGTCGAGGATCCGGCGACCCGCGAAGTCCTCGTCGACTACCGACGCGTGCCCGATCGGAAGCCTGCGGATTGGCCGGGGATCCGTTCGAACGAGAAGGGGCTCGCGCGTTTCGTCTACGGATTCATGGTCGACCGCCTGCGACGGGTTTCCGAGCACGTGACGATCGGCTCGGCCTCGCGCAAGGGCCGGGAACTCGGCAGCTACTTCATC
Organism: Deltaproteobacteria bacterium; assembly: GCA_011051925.1. GTDB lineage: Bacteria > Myxococcota_A > UBA9160 > UBA9160 > UBA4427 > UBA4427. Next base: position 973 of record DRKE01000454.1, on the reverse strand, counting down.
CTCTGCCGGGAAGCCTGAGATGGATCCCGTCCTTTCGGTCGTGATTCCCTTTCGTGACGAAGAGGGGTCGTTGCGAACGCTGCATGCCGAGCTCACGCGGGTCCTGGACCGGCTGCCCTGGGCGTCCGAGCTGATCTTCGTGGACGATGCGAGCCGGGATGGCGGGCGGCTGGTCGTGCGGGATCTGGCCGCGCGCGACGAACGGGTCCGGCTGCTCGCCCTGTCGCCCCAGCGCGGGCAATCGGCCGCTCTCGAGGCGGGATTTCGCGCCGCTCGGGGGCGGATCGTCGCGACCCTCGATGCTGATCTACAGAATGATCCGGCGGATCTGCCTCGTCTGCTGGCGGCCCTCGACCAGGCGGATTGTGTCTGTGGCGTCCGGTCCGATCGGCAGGACCGCCTCGCGAAACGGCTGGCTTCGAAGCTCGCGAACGCGATCCGTCGCCGCGTCCTGTCGGACGGTGTGACCGACATCGGGTGTTCGCTGCGCGTGATGCGCGCGCCCCTGTTGCGGCGGGTCAAGCTCTTCCGCGGTGGACACCGGTTCCTGCCCTCCCTGCTCGCCATGGAGGGTGCGAGGATCGTCGAGCTTCCCGTACGCCATCGTCCGCGGCGTCACGGTTCGTCGAAATACGGCGTCGCTCGCCGTCTCCGGGTCGTCTGGATCGACCTTCTGGCCGTCGCATGGCTGAAGCGGCGGATCGATCGCTACGAGGTCAAGGAGCTCAGCCGACGCGTTTGACCTGGAAACCGCGCTTGTCGAGTTCTTCGATGAGCGTGTCCCGATGCTCCCCCTGGATCTCGATCACGCCGTCCTTCAGCGCGCCACCCGATCCGCAGCGTCGCTTCAGGTCCGCGAGGAGCGTCGCCAGCTCGTCGGCTTCGATCGCCAGGCCGGTCACGGTCGAGACGATCTTTCCCCGGCGCCCCTTCGTCGATCGACCGACCCGGACGATGCCGTCTCCGGGGCGAT
>DRKE01000453.1 GCA_011051925.1 Deltaproteobacteria bacterium | reverse complement strand
CTGGTCGGGATGCGGCGGGGCATGGAGATGGTCCTGACCGGCGACTCGATCGATGGCGTCGAGGCGGTCGCGAGAGGTTGGGCGACCCGGGCCTATCCGGCGGAAGAACTCGAAGAACGGACCCTGGAACAGGCGAAGCGCATGGCCGCGTTGCCCCCGGACATCGTTCGCTTGAACAAGCGTGCGATCCACCGACAGATGGAGGTGATGGGATTGCGCCAGGGCATCCGCCAGGGGACCGAGCTCTGCGCGTTGGCGATGCACCAGAAGAGCTTCGAGGATTTCATCCGGCAGACGGGCTCGGGGGCGGGCGATCTGAAAGAGGCCCTCCAGAAGAGGGACGAGCGTTTCGGGGATTATCGCACGTCGAAGCAGGAATGAGGGCCGCGTCCCGCTCCGGGCGGCTTCCCGTATGATCGGGAGGAACCGGCCTTCGGGGGTCGAGAGCCGCTCGTCGTCATGTCGTCCATCCGGGGTTGCCAACGGGCACCCTGTCCGTCGTCGAGGGGCGCGATGAGTCGAGGCGAGCATCAGCGGCCGTCCCGGTCCTTCAGGATCGCCCATCTCATGGGACGTGAGGTCACGCCCTTGCATGCCGACTGTGTCGCATCGCTCGATCCGACAGCGCCGAGCGACTACCGCGAACTCGCGGCGCTTCTCGCATCGGATTGGCGGGAGCGAAGACCGGCCCATGTCGGTCTGGGGGGTGGGCAGGGTGCCGGAAAGTCGACCCTCGCCCGATTGATCGAATCCGCTTGTTCGTTTCTCGGAACGAGGGTCTGCGTACTCGGTCTCGACGACTTCTATCTGCCGCTTTCGGAGCGGCGGAGGCTCGCGGCGGAGGTCCATCCCCTGCTGGAAACCCGTGGGCCGCCGGGGACCCACGACATCGAGGCGTGTCGGGAGGCGATGGAGTCGCTTCACCACGATGTCGAGACCCGCCTGCCGATCTTCGACAAGGGCCTCGACGACCGATCGGGATTCCGTCGGGTTCGGGGGCCCTTCGATCTCGTGCTGCTCGAGGGCTGGTGCGTCGGCGCCAGGCCCGCTCGCGAGGATCGTCTGGTCGAGCCGATCAACGCCCTCGAAAGGGATCGGGATCCCGATGGTGTCTGGCGGCGCTACGTGAACGGGCAGTTGGCGGGCAGCTATGCCCGGGTCTGGGAGCGGCTCGACTGGCTGGCCTTCCTGCGCGTTCCGGATCTGGCTGCCATCCGCCGCTGGCGGTTCCAGCAGGAGGCAGCGCGTCCGGTCGCGAACCGTCTGTCGCCCGAAGACGTCGAGTCCTTCGTCGCATTCTTCGAGCGCATCTCCCTCGACATGCTGGGCCCCCTTCCGCCTCGCGCGGACCTCGAGATCGACCTCGCCGCCGACCATTCGATCGCCGCGCTTCGTGTGCCGAAGGAATCGCCTCCGGTGGATCGCGGGCAGACGCGGGAGTAGAATCCGACGTCGCGTCTGCGGCGGCCGTTCCCGGGGTGCCAGTAGGCGGGGGCCGCGCGGATCGCGGGGCATGGATGCGGCGAGTGGGCGAGGGTCCGTGGTGCGGGCTCCCGCCGTGGCTCGTCTGGTCCGGAATGGAGGAGATCGGAACCATGTCACGATTCGTCTTTCGGAACGGCCGCGTCTTCGACGGGAACGATGTGCTGCCAGCGTCGACGACCGTCGTCGTCGAGAGCGATCGGATCGCGCTCGTCACGCAGGACGACGTGCCGGTCGGGGAAGACGACCGGGTCGTCGATCTCGACGGGCGCACGCTGATGCCGGGGATGGTGCAATGTCATTTCCACACCGGCTTCGGGCCGGATGCGGGAAATGCCGCCCCCTATCTGGGATTGAACATGCCACCGGCCTATCTCGGGATGGTCGCCGCCCGGAATGCCCAGATCGCCCTGGATTTCGGCGTGACGAGCATCATCGGGTCGAGCAACGGAGATCTGCTCGACGTCTGTCTCAAGGAGGCGATCCTGCTCGGACTGACGAAGGGGCCCCGCGTGCTTCCCTGTACCCGGGAGATGATGGCGTCGGGAGACGTGGCCGATGGTGACAACCGTGCATGGTTCATGGGGATCCGGAACCATGGTCTCGTCCGTCGGGTCGACGGCGTCGAGGCCATCCGCCAGGCCGTGCGCGAGGAGCTGGGGCGGGGCTGCGAGATCGTGAAGCTCTCGATCAGCAACGGACACGGAAGCCATCCGGTTCCCGACTGGAACTACTATCGCCCGGAGGAGATCCGGGCCGCCGTCGAGGAAGCCCATGTGCGGGGTGCTCTCGTCCGGGCCCATTGCCCGACGCGAACGGGCATCATCGAATGCGCGCGTGCCGGCGTCGACATCATCGATCATGCCGATCGGATCGACGACGAGGGAATCGAAACCGTGCTGGAGGCCGGCGCGACGATCGCGCCCAGCCTCCTCTGGACCACGCGCTATCTCGAGTTCGCGGATGGTTGGGACTACGCGCAGGGGCCCTTCCCGATCGGGGACGGCTTTCCGGAATCCCGGGCCAGGACGATCGAACGGCTGGAACAGGTGCGGAGGGATTTCGACCATACGCGGTCGATGCTGCCGAAGCTGGCCGAGGCGGGCGTCCGGTTGGTACTCGGCGATGACTACGGCTTCGCGATGATGCCCCATGGCGACTACGCCTCGGAGATGGATGTCTATGTCCAGAACGGAATCGCGCCTCTCGAAGTGATGCGTTGGGCCACGCGGAACGGTGCACAGGCGATGGGACGGAGGGGAGAGCGTCTGGGGACGATCGAGCACGGGAAGCTCGCCGATCTGATCGTCGTCGAGGGCGATCCGACTTCGGACGTGCTGGTCCATCGCGATCCGAACAACATCCGAATGGTCATGAAGGACGGGCAGGTCGAGAAGGATCTCCTGTCCAGCGACGTCACCCACTGAGCCCCCCTGCCGGACGCGTCCGCCGAAGGCGTGTCCGGATCCCGTCTGGAGTCCTGATGCCGATCCTTTCCTACGGTCGAGCACTCACCCGCAACGCCGATCGAAAGGGGGATGCCGTTGCCGTCGTTCATGGTGATCGGCAGACGACCCATGGTGAGCTGGAAGCGAGGAGCAATCGGCTCGCGCGTGTCCTGTCCGAGCGGGGGGTGGTCGAGGGTGATTTCGTGACCCTCGCCCTTCCGAACGGCGTCGAGTTCGTCGAGTCCCTGTTCGCCTGCTGGAAGCTGGGTGCGACGCCACAGCCGATCTCCTCGCATCTTCCGGATCGCGAGCGTGACGAGATCCTCGAACTCGTCGACCCGAGATTGATCATCGGCCTCGAGGAGGGCCGGGCGGGTCGGCGCGCGACCCTTCCCTCGGGCTGGGACCATTCGAAGCAGGATCCCGGCCCGCTTCCCGATCGGGTGTCGCGCTATCGGATGGCGATCTGTTCGGGAGGCAGCACCGGGCGCCCCAAGGTCATCGTCGACCACATTCCCGGAGAGATCGACCCGGACGCCCCCTTTCACGGCCTCGCTCCGGGAGCGAGCATGTTGATCCCCGGTCCCCTCTACCATTCCGGCCCGCTGATCAACTGTCTCACGATCCTGCTCGGTGGCGGAAAGGTCGTCATCATGTCGCGATTCGACGCGGCCGAAGCGCTCTCTCTGATCGAGAGACACCGGTTGCAGCTCGCGATCTTCGTTCCGACGATGCTCCTGCGGATCTGGAAACTGCCGGAAGAAGAGCGTCGGGCCCATGATCTGTCCTCGATCCACCGGGTGATCTCGGCCAGTGCCTCGCTTCCGGACTGGCTCCAGCGGGAATGGATCGACTGGATCGGTCCCGATCGCGTCTGGGAGGCCTATGGCGGCAGCGAAAGGATCGGGGGCACGATCATTTCGGGGCGGGAGTGGCTCCAGAAACCGGGGTCGGTGGGACGCGCTTCGGAAGGCCGTCGTCTCCGCATCGTCGATCCGGAGGGCAGGGACCTGCCGCCCGGCGAGATCGGGGACATCTATTGCATGCCCCCTGGTGGTCCGGGCTCGACCTACCACTATCTCGGAGCCGAGCCCCGGCGCCTGCCCGATGGCTGGGAGACGCTGGGCGACATGGGCTACCTGGACGAGGACGGCTATCTCTTCCTGGTCGACCGGCGGACCGATCTCATCATCTGCGGTGGAGCCAATGTCTACCCGGCGGAGGTGGAGGGAGCGATCGAGTCCCATCCGGACGTGCTTTCGTGTGCCGTCATCGGGTTGCCGGACGACGATCTCGGCGCGATCGTGCATGCGATCGTGCAGACGCGGGCGCCTCTCGACGAGGATGCGCTCCGGTCCCATCTGGAGAATCAGCTGGTACGCTACAAGATCCCGCGGAGCTTCGAGTTCGTCACCGAATCGCTGAAAGATGACGCGGGGAAGGTCCGGCGCGCTGCGCTTCGTGCGACGCGGGTGGGAAACCGGGCGTGATGGAACAGATCCGCCGTCGCCGCATCGGGCGACGGCCCGGAATGATTCGAGGAGTCGTCGCGTGGACTATCAGGAATTCGCCGAGGCACATCATCTCGAGATCGAGATCGAGGATCGGGTGGCGATCGTCCGGCTGAATCGGCCGGAGAAACGGAATGCCGTGAACTTCGCGATGCACGAGGGGCTCGAGCGGGTCTGGCGACCCCTCGGTACGGATCCGGAGGTGGGCGCCATCGTCCTGACCGGCAAGGGGCCGGGTTTCTGTGCGGGCGGCGACATGGTCGGTTTCTACCCGGACGATCCGGGCCCCTTCGATCTGATCCGTGGGCCGCGGCGTCTCGTCCAGGAGATGGCCGACTGCGAAGCGCCCGTGATCGCCGCCGTGAACGGCGTCGCTGCGGGACTGGGGGCGACGATCGCGCTGCTCTCGGACATCATCTACATGGCCGATGACGCGAGGATCGGTGATACCCATGTCAAGATGGGGCTGGTCGCGGGGGATGGCGGCGCCGTGATCTGGCCGCTCCTGATCGGGCTGCATCGGGCCAAGGAGCTGTTGATGGGAGGCGAGCTGGTCCAGGGGCCCGAGGCGGCTGCCATGGGACTCGTCAACCATTGCGTACCCGCGTCGGAACTCCTCGATCGGGCGGTGGCCCATGCGAAGAGGCTCGCTGCCGGACCGCCGGTCGCGATCCGCTGGACGAAACTCGCGCTCAACCAGCACCTTCGACAGAGCATCAACCTGACGATGGATACGGGTCTCGCGGTCGAGTTGCTCTCCGTCGGGACCGAGGACGCGAGGGAGGCCGGAAAAGCCTTCGCCGAAAAACGCGAGCCCGAATTCCGGGGGCGTTGATCGGGCCGGCATGGAGGCGGTCGGACGTTTCGACCGTCCCGTCGGATTCCCTATCGTGGGAGGCCATGTTGCCGCGCAGGCGGGAGGATCCTTGGCGACCATCGAATTCTTCTACGACTACGGGAGTCCCTACAGCTACCTGGCCGATTCCCGTCTCCCGGATTTCGTGGCCCGGACGCGGGCGGAGGTGCTGTATCGTCCGATGCTGCTCGGTGGTGTCTTCAAGGCGACGGGAAACCGATCTCCTTTCGCGGACCCCGTCGAAGCCAGACGCGTCTATCT
>DRKE01000452.1 GCA_011051925.1 Deltaproteobacteria bacterium | reverse complement strand
GGCTCTTCGAATCGCGGTGAACGACGAGCTCGGTGCGCTCGAAGAGGGACTCCAGGCCGCGATCCGGGTCCTGCGTCCGGGCGGACGTCTCGTCGTCATCGCCTATCACAGTCTGGAAGACCGCCTCGTCAAGCAGGCCTTCCGGACCGCGGCTCGTGGATGCATCTGTCCTCCGGAGTGGCCGGCCTGCCGCTGTGATCGCAAGCCGACGCTGCGGCTGCTGACCCGGCGTCCGATCATGCCCGGTGAGGACGAGATCCGACGCAATCCCCGAGCGCGGTCCGCACGGCTGCGAGCAGCCGAGCGACTGGAGGCCGCATGAGCCTGTCGACCTCCTTCCATGTGCCCGGCACGGATCGCCGGACCCGTCGGGCCGGAGAAGCGGCCTCCCCTGGATGGTTCGGCATCCGCGTCCCGATCCGGGAACGACCCCGCTGGCTCCGGATGGTGATCCTGCTGCTCGGCTTCGCGCTGGTCGTCGCCCTCGGGATCGCGGCGCTGCGGATCGACCTGATCCGCGTTCGTTATGCGCTCGCCGCGGCGATGAAGAAAGAGGAAGCCCTGATGAACGAGCAGCGGATGCTGATCGTCAAACGACGCGAACTGCGCGATCCCGTCGAACTCGCGACCCGGGCACGAGCGCGTGGCTTCCGCCCGCCGACCCGGGTCCTTTCCCTTTCCGATCCGATCATCGACGGCGGGAGCGCTCCATCCATCGCCGATGCGCTTCCCCACGTCGCCGCGGGTCCGCCGGGGCGAGAGGAGGACGTCGATTGGCAATGAGGTCCCAGGCACTCGACCGGGCCGCACAGCGGATCGTCTGGATCCGCCTCGCGGGTCTCGCGCTCGTCCTGATCCTGGCCGCGCGCGCGGCGCATCTCACCGTCGCGGACACGCGCGCGAGAAACCTCTATGCGATGCAGATCCGGACGGAGCAACGACTCGCACCGGCCCGGGGAACGATCTTCGACAGGGAGGGACGCGAACTCGCCGTCACGACGGAAGCGCTTTCGGTCTACGCGCTGCCCCACCTGATCACGGAGCGCTCGAAGACGGCCGAGGCACTCGCCAAGGCACTCGGCATCGACGTGGCACACGTCGTGCGCCGGTTGGAGGCCAACGGTCGCTTCACCTACGTCGATCGCTGGATCGATCCGTCCGCAGCCGAACGCATCCATGCCCTCGCGCTCGCGGGGGTCGGGATCGACCACGAACCCAGACGCGCCTATCCCGCCGGCAAGCTCGCAGCGCCCTTGATCGGCTTCGCCAACATCGACGGACACGGCGTTCGTGCGATCGAACAGAAGGAAGACGACTGGCTGACGGGAAGACCTCGGCGGGTGCGGGTCGAGCGCGACGCGCGGGGGCGTGCGTTGGCCCTCCGATCGACCAATCCCCGTGAAGCCCAGGGTGGCGACATCCTGCTCACGATCGACGGAGCGATGCAGGCGGCTGCCGAAGCCGCACTCCAGGAGGCCGTGGAGAAGAACGACGCGCAAGGGGGGATCGCGCTCACGCTGGATCCGCGAACGGGCGACGTGCTGGCCCTGGCCGAAGCCCCCGGCTTCGACCCCAATCATTTCCGCGAATTCGACTATCGCGAAACACGGGCCCGCTCGTTTACCGACGTGGTCGAAGCGGGATCGACCATGAAAGCCTTCCTCGTCGCGACCGCGCTCGATTCGGGTCTCATCGATCCACAGCGCGAATTCGATACGGGCGAAGGCTCCCTGCGAGTCCGGGGAAAGACGATCCGGGACCACGAGCCCCATGGAATCCTCCGACCCGCCGACATCCTGCGGGTTTCGAGCAACGTCGGTGCGGTCCAGATCGCGCAGCGGATCGGAAGGGAGGTCCAGTATCGGGGCCTGCTCCGATTCGGCTTCGGTGCCAGCACGCGATCGGGCTTCCCGATGGAATCGGCCGGGCTCGTCCGCGACTGGCTCGACTGGAAGCCTGTCGACCAGGCGACGATCGCCTTCGGTCAGGGCATCTCGGTCACGCCGATCCAGTTGGCCTCGGCACTCGCCGCCCTCGCGAACGAGGGAGAACGTCTTCGACCTCGAATCGTTCTCGCCCGCCGCAAGCCCGGCGGTGCCTGGCAGCCGACGGAGATCCACGAAGAGGGCCGCGCCGTCTCTCCCGATGCGGCACGCCGGACGCTCGACATGATGCAGACCGTGGTCAGCGCCGAGGGAACGGGACGCCTCGCCGCCCTGGCCGGCGTTCCCGTCGCCGGCAAGACGGGAACGGCACAGAAGCTCGATGTCGAACTCGGACGCTACTCGCAGCAGCGGTACATGGCGTGGTTCATGGGGGTCGTCCCCGCGGACGATCCCGAACTCGCGATCGTGGTCGTGATCGACGAGCCGGGAGGGCGATTCCATAGCGGCGGCCATGTCGCCGCTCCGGTCTTCGCACGCATCGCCGCCGCGCAACTCGCCCGACGCGGCATCATGACCGAGCCTGCACCGATCCCCGCACCCCGACCCCTCCCGGCGCACCAGCTGGCCGAGCACCCGATCCGGCAGGCCGACGGCGCCGGACTCCCGGCACCCGCGCCCGTCGCGGCCCCCGCCCGGGATCCGGAATCGACGCCCGCTTCGCCTGACGAGCCACGACAGGTGGCTGACGCGGCCCCCCCGCCCCGTCCCGCCGCCCCCGAGGCGGCGGGACCTCCGGGGCCCGAGCCGGAGGAACCCGCCTTCGTCCCCGACTTCTCCGGCCAGACCATGGCCCGCGCCCGTCGCATCGCCGCCAGCGAAGCCCTCCGGATCACCGCCCTCGGAGCCATCGAAGGCCGGGTGGTGTCCCAACGCCCTGTCCCCGGCACGCTGCTCAAGGGCAAGGACCGGACGGTCCGGCTGCGCTTCGCACGGCACCGGGAGGAGGGATGATGCGACTCTCTTCGCTCTTGAGCGCCCTGCCCGAGGAACTGGCCGCAATCGAATGGCGTCGCGGCGATCGGAGTCAGGATCCGACGATCCGAGGCATCCGCTACGACTCGCGAAAGGTCGCACCGGGAGACCTCTTCGTCGCGCTCACCGGAACCCTCTCCGACGGCCACGCCTACCTCGAGCGGGCGGTCGAGCTGGGTGCAGCCGCGTTGCTGGTCGAGAAGATGCCCGAGCCCCATCGGGACTTCGATCTCCCGATCGTCCGGGTTCCCGACAGCCGGCGTGCCCTGGCGCCGATCGCCGCCCGGTTCTTCGGAAATCCCGCGAGCGAACTCTCCCTCATCGGCGTGACCGGCACGAACGGAAAGACCAGCACGACCCATCTCGTCGAATCGATCCTGACCCAGGCCGGCTGGCGCACGGGACTGATCGGCACCGTCGAGATCCGCTATGCGGGCGAGCGCGAGGTGGCCGTCAACACGACGCCCGAGAGTCTCGATCTCCAACGCACCCTGCGCGCGATGTGCACGGCCCAGGTCGATGCGGCCATCCTCGAGGTGTCCTCCCACGGGCTCGAACTCGGCCGGGTTCGCGGCTGTGCCTTCCGGGTCGCGGCCTTCACCAACCTCTCCCAGGATCATCTGGACTTCCACGGCAACATGGACGCCTATCTCGATTCGAAGGCGCGCCTCTTCCGGGACCACCTGGCCCCGGGCGCGAGTGCCGTCATCAACATCGATGATCCCGCGGCGGAGAAGATCGCCGAGATCGCGCGCGGTTCGGGCGCCGAGATCCTTCGCGTGGGTCGGGGTCGCGATGCGAAAGCGGACCTTCGTCTCATCGGGAGTCGCATCCGGCTCGAGGGGACCCGGGCGGAACTCGAGGACGCGAGCGGGCGATTCGAACTCGAGCTTCCGTTGATCGGAGATTTCAACCTCGAGAACCTGCTCGTCGCGGTCGGCGTCGCCCGGACGCTCGGGATCGATCCCGAGCAGATCGCCCGGGGCGTCGCACGCTGCCCCCAGGTACCCGGCCGGATGGAACGCGTCCGGTCCTCCGGAAGCGACGAACCCACGGTTCTCGTCGACTATGCGCACACGCCCGATGCGGTCGACAAACTCCTGCGTGCGGTCCGCCCCCTGTGTCGCGGTCGGTTGATCGCCGTCTTCGGATGCGGAGGAGACCGCGATCGTGCCAAGCGGCCGTTGATGGCCCGAGCGGTCGCGCGCCACGCCGATCTCGCGATCGCGACGAGCGACAACCCGCGGACGGAGGACCCGCGTTCGATCCTGGAAGACGTCGAGACCGGCCTGGCCGATCTCCAACGCGTGGAAGCCGACATCCTCTTCGAACCGGAAACCACGACGGGGAAGTCGGGACGCTATGCCGTCGTCGTCGACCGCCGTCAGGCGATCCGAACGGCACTTTCCGGAGCGCGCCCGGAGGATACGGTCGTCCTTGCCGGCAAGGGTCACGAGGACTACCAGATCATCGGGCGGGAGAAGTTCCCCTTCGACGATCGCGAGGAAGCGCGACGCGCGCTTCGTGAGCGGAGCCCGGAATGAGCGTACCGGCCACGGCGAAACAGCTCTGCGACTGGACTCACGGGAACCTCCTCCGCGGCGCGCCCGACCGGGTCTTCCGCTCGACGGCGATCGACAGTCGCATCGCCGACGAGGACGATCTCTTCGTCGCGATCGTCGGCCCCACCCACGACGCCCATCGTTTCCTGGACGACGTGCTCGCGAAGAACGTCGCAGGGGTCCTCATCCAATCCGATCGGGTCGAGGACACGCTCGGCCAGGGGGAGGGATTCGTCGTCCAGGTCGAAGACACGACCCAGGCCCTCGCCGATCTCGCTCGGGGACACCGCCAGGGCTTCGAAGGACCACTGATCGCGATCACCGGAAGCAACGGGAAGACGACGACCAAGGAACTCTGTGCCGGAATTCTCGAGCGTCTCGGCCCGACCCTCTCGACCCGGGGCAATCTCAACAACCAGTTCGGCGTCCCGCTCAGCCTTCTTCGCCGGAGCGAAGCCGACCTCTACGCAGTCATCGAGATGGGCATGAATCATCGGGGCGAGATCGCGACCCTCGCCGCGATCGCCGAACCGACGATCGGAATCCTCACGAACGTGGGCAGCGCGCACATCGAATTCCTCGGCAGCCGGGAGGCGATCGCCGAGGAGAAGGGGGACCTGATCGCCGCCCTTCCCGAGACGGGCATCGCGGTCGTGGCGCGAGACGACCCGACCTGCTTCGCCCAGGCCAGACGGACCCGTGCGCGCATCCTCAGCTTCGGTCGCGAAGCGGGCGCCGACCTGCGGGCGAGCCGGCTCCGGCGAACCGAGGACGGCCGCTTCGTCTTCATGCTCGAATCCCCCTTCGGACGCGGCGAGGTCCGCGTATCGGGCCTCTCGGAAACGATCGTCGAGAATGCCCTCGCCGCGGCCGGCGGCGCCTTCGCCGCCGGCGCCTCTTTCGAAGCCGTCGCGGAAGGGCTCGCGCACCACGCGGGCGTTCCGGGACGGATGCAGCCGCACCCCCTGCCGGGCGGGATTCTCGTCATCGACGATTCGTACAACGCGAATCCCCAATCGATGCGCAATGCGCTCGAAACCCTCGCCCGCCTGGAGACGAAGGGACGGCGCACCGCCGTGCTCGGTCAGATGGGCGAACTCGGCGACGAAGAGGAAGAGGCCCATCGCGAGACCGGACGATGCGCGACCGAACTCGGACTCGACGACCTCTACCTGATCGGGCCGATGGCTTCCGTCGTCGCCGAGGCGGCACGAGAGGCCGGATTCGACGCCAACCGGATCCACATCGGGCAGGACCACGAGAGGCTCGCGAGGGAACTCCACGCCCGGGTCGGCCCGGGCGACGTCATCCTGGTGAAGGGTTCCCGAGCCGCAAAGATGGAACGGATCGTCCATTCGCTCGGCACGCTCGCGCTCGAAGAGGAGAGCCCCTGATGCTCTATC